>NZ_JBRRDR010000001.1:0-282747 GCF_056759755.1 Stenotrophomonas sp. STEN046 | reverse complement strand
GCGGGGGTGTTGTTCTTTGGGTGTTGTGTTTTTCTGGGTTTGGTTTTGTTAATTTATGTGGGGGGGTTTTTTTTGTGTTTTTTCTGCTCATATTGGTGCGCCACCCACCAGAGCAATGCACGGGTTTAGCGGCGCACCTGCCGAAGTACAGGGTGCAGGCTCGTGGTAGGTGCCGACCGTTGGTCGGCACGGTGTCGGCCGCTACTCCTCCAGGCTGGCGTTCCAGAAGCCCTGCAGCACGCCCGGCGTCGCACTCACTGCGGCGAGCACGGCATCCAGTTCGACCGCATCCACGGTGGTGGCGTACAGCACCGCTTCAATCTCCACGTCGCGCTCGCCGAACGGGCGCTGGTCCACCCCACGCACGGGATACTGCGCCTGTTCCAATAACAGCAGCAGCCGGTCCAGCACCTCGGCCTGCTGCTCGCGCTGACAGACCACGTTGATCGCATAGGTGGCCTCGCTGAAGGACTCGCGCAGCGGTTGCCGCTGGATGCGGTTCACCACCGGGCGCAACAAGGTGTTGGCGGCCAGCACGAACACGGCCGCCAGCAGCGCTTCGGGCAGCAGCTTGATGCCGGCACAGGCGCCGACCGCTGCCGAACCCCACAGCGTGGCAGCGGTATTGAGCCCTGATACCTGCGCGCCGTCCTTCATGATCACGCCGGCGCCGAGGAAACCGACGCCGGAAATCACATAGGCCACCACATGCAGTGGCGAGGGCGGGCCGCCCTGCAGATCGTGGAAGCGTACCGCCAGATCGACGAATACCGCGGCGCCGACCGCCACCAGCGTGTTGGTGCGCAGGCCCGCCGTGCGTTGCCGCAGTTGCCGCTCCAGGCCGATCACCGCGCCCAGCACGAAGGCAACGCTCAGGCTGATGAGGGTGCTGAGGGTGGCGCCGGCGTTGAACGCCGGCAGGTTGGGATTGAGGTCCATCGTGGTTCTCCCTGCGCCGTGCGCTTACTGCCAGCCGTAGCGCCGGATGTAGAGCTTCTTCAGCGCGGTGGTCAGCACCGCATAGCCGAACAGGATCGCCACCAGGAACGGCCAGTAGCCGGCAGGCAGTGCCTGCAGTTTGAAGTAGCCGGCCAGCGGGCTCATCGGCAGGATCACGCCGATGGCCATGATCAGCCCGGTCATCAGCAGCAGGGGCGGAGCGGCGATGCTCTGCAGGAACGGCACCTTGGGCGTGCGGATCATGTGCACGATCAGGGTCTGGGTCAGCAGGCCGACCACGAACCAACCCGACTGGAACAGGCCCTGGTCGGCTGGCGTGCGGGCATCGAATACGTACCACATCAGCGCGAAGCAGCTGATGTCGAAGATCGAGCTGATCGGCCCGAAGAACACCATGAAGCGGCCGATGTCGGCCGGGTTCCACTTCAGCGGCCGGCGCACCAGCTCTTCATCGACGTTGTCGAAGGGAATGGCGATCTGCGAGATGTCGTACAGCAGGTTCTGCACCAGCAGCTGCAGCGGCAGCATCGGCAGGAACGGCAGGAAGGCCGAGGCCACCAGCACCGAGAACACGTTGCCGAAGTTGGAACTGGCGGTCATGCGGATGTACTTGAGCATGTTGCTGAAGGTGCGCCGCCCCTGGATGACGCCTTCCTCCAGCACCATCAGGTTCTTTTCCAGCAGGATGATGTCAGCGGCCTCCTTGGCGATGTCCACCGCGCTGTCCACGCTGATACCGATATCGGCCGCACGCAGGGCGGGGGCATCGTTGATGCCATCGCCGAGGAAGCCGACCACCTTGCCCTGGGCGCGAAGCTCGCGCACCAGGCGCTCCTTGTGCAGCGGCGTCAACCGGGCGAACACACGGTGCTGCTGCAGCGCCCTGGCCACGGCGGCATCGTCCATGCGCTCGATCTGCGGGCCGGTCAGGATGGTCTCTGCATCCAGCCCCACCTGGGCACAGACCCGGGCGGTCACCAGTTCGTTGTCACCGGTGAACACCTTCACCTCCACGCCGTGCGCGGCCAGTGCCTGCAGCGCCTGCGCAGCCGATTCCTTGGGCGGGTCGAGGAAGGCCACATAGCCGACCAGGGTCAGCCCGCACTCGTCGGCCTGGGAATACACCGTCTGGCTGGCGGCGGTCTCCTTCATCGCCACGGCCACCACGCGCAGGCCCTGCTCGTTGAGCTCCTCGGTGGTCTGCCGCACGCGCGCCAGGCGCTGCCCGTCCAGTGGCCGGTCCTGGCCGTTCTCGCGCACGGTGCTGCATACCGCCAGCATCTCCTCCACGGCTCCCTTGCAGATCAGCTCGTGGTGGTCTTCGCGTTCGGATACCACCACCGACATGCGCCGGCGTTCGAAGTCGAACGGGATCTCATCGACCTTGCGGTAGTCCTGCGACAGTCGCAGCGAGCTCTGCAGTTCGACATGCTCAAGCACGGCACGGTCGAGCAGGTTGATCAGCCCGGTCTGGAAGTGGCTGTTGAGATAGGCGAAGGTCAGCACCTCTTCCGAATCCTGGCCGAACACATCGGTGTGCCGTTCCAGTGCGATCTTGTCCTGGGTGAGGGTGCCGGTCTTGTCAGTGCACAGCACCTCCATCGCACCGAAGTTCTGGATGGCATCCAGGCGCTTGACGATCACCTTGCGCCGCGACAGCAGCACCGCGCCCTTGGCCAGGGTCGAGGTGACGATCATCGGCAGCATTTCCGGAGTCAGGCCCACCGCCACCGACAGCGCGAACAGGAAGGCCTCGGTCCAGTTGCCCTTTGTCCAGCCGTTGACCAGCAGCACGAAGGGCACCATCACCATGGCAAAGCGGATCAGCAGCCAGCTGACACTGTTCACGCCGGCCTGGAAGGCCGTAGGCGCGCGATCACTGGCGCTGCTGCGCTGGGCCAGCGTGCCGAAGTAGCTGGTGTTGCCCGTAGCCAACACCAGGGCGGTGGCGGTGCCGGACACCACGTTGGTACCCATGAACAACAGGTTGGCCTGCTCCATCAGGCCTGCATCAGCCGTGGATGGCTGCACGAACTTTTCCACCGGCAGCGACTCGCCGGTCATCGCCGCCTGTGCGACAAACAGGTCCTTTGCCGCAAGCACGCGGCAGTCGGCCGGAATCATGTCGCCGGCCGACAGCACGATGTGGTCGCCGGGCACCAGGTCGCGGATCGGCAGGTCCAGCAGGCGTGCCGGTCGACGGCTGTGCAGTTGCGCGCCGAAGTACTGGTCGGCCACTTCCGCCGCTTCGGTTCCTGGCGCACGGCGCAGGACGCGGGCGGTGTTGCCGACCAGTGCCTTCAGCCGCTCGGCGGCACGGTTGGAGCGCCCCTCCTGCACGAAGCGGATCAACGTGGACAGCACCACCATCGCGCCGATCACCACGGTGGCCTTGGCATCCTCGGTCAGCCAGGACACGGCCGCCAGCACGGTCAGCAGCAGGTTGAACGGGTTGCGATAGCACTGCCAGAGGTGACGCCACCACGGCAGCGGCTTTTCGTGATCCACCTCGTTGGGGCCGAAGCGCAGCAGGCGCTCGCCGGCTTCATGCGGGCTGAGGCCGTCCACGTGCGACTGCAGGGTGGCCAGCGCATCGGTGTCCGAGCCCTGCGCGAGCGCGAGCAGCCCGGACGTAAGCACGTCCGGCGGGGCCTGCGTGCTGCCACGGCCGTAGCCGGCTTCGGGCATCGCACGGCGGCCGAACAGGTTGCCCGCGCGGCGGCTGCGCAGGAAAGCATTGAACCAGGCGTTGAGCAGGCTCATGGGGAGGGTCCTCGGGGAACGGCGCCGGAAACGTTCGACGCGTGGAGCGGATGGGCAGGTGGTCAGGCGTGGCGCAGGGCCAGCACCGACGGTGACCACGGCTGCAGGCGCAGGCGTTGGCTGCCGCCGATGCACAGCGGCTTCATCGCATCGCGCAGCGGGTAGGGCAGGTGCCGCAGCACGCTGATGCGCTCGCTGATCGGCAACAGCGAGAGCGCATCGGCGATCACGCGCGGCGAACCGAGCGCGAGCGAGCGGGCGAACATGACGGGCCCGTGCTGCAGCAACTGGCTGCGCAGGCCGGAAACATCGCGCTCGCCGATCAGGCGGCGCAGGGTGATGTAGAGGATCTTGTAGGACATGGGCGTTCTCCGGGCAGGCGCTGCCCGGGGCTCCCATCACTCACACGGACAGGAACCGGCCGTCAGTCGCCAGCAAGATGACAAGGGGCAGGCAGGGGCGCGCGTCGCGCCCGGCAGGGTCGGGATCCATCAGGGTGTCCGCGTGGGGCGGCCCGCCAGGGGCCAGTGGCGCTATTGTCCGCGCTCGCATTCAGCAGGCCTAGAGGCCGCTGGGTTAGTGCGGCTATACCTTGGTATAGCCGATGGCGGAGGTACTGTTGGCCGGCGTGATCACCCCGATGGGGCGACCAGCATGAGCAATGGATGATGACCGATTGGCTCGCGCGCCGCGATGCCGGCCAGCGGCCGGCACTACCCGATGTCTTCAGACGCGGTCGGCGAACGCGTCCGTGGCGCGCACCAGCGCATCCACCGTTGCCGGTTCGTTGGCGCTGTGGCCGGAAGTCACCATCTCCAGCTTTGCTTCCGGCCAGGCCTTGGCCAGATCCCACGCGCTGCGCGGTGGGCAGATGATGTCGTAGCGGCCCTGCACGATCACGCACGGCAGATGGCGGATGCGATCGATATCGCGCAGCAGCTGGTCGTGCTCGAGGAAAATACTGTGGCGGAAGTAGTGCGCTTCGATGCGGGCCTTGGCCAGGGTGTCGTGCGGGTCGGCAGTCGATTCGGCGTCCACATCATGCTGCAGGGTGGCGGCATTGTCTTCCCAGCCCAGCCAGGCCTGCGCCGCTGCAATGCGGGTGGTCTCATCGGGGCTGTCCAGGCGCGCCCAGTAGGCCGCGAGCATGTCACCGCGCTCGGCTTCAGGAATATAGGCCTCGTAGCGGTCCCAACGTTCCGGGAAGATCCAGCGTGCACCGCCGTTGGTTTCCGCAAACCAGCGGTTCTCCAT
Organism: Stenotrophomonas sp. STEN046; assembly: GCF_056759755.1. Lineage (NCBI taxonomy): Bacteria > Pseudomonadati > Pseudomonadota > Gammaproteobacteria > Lysobacterales > Lysobacteraceae > Stenotrophomonas > Stenotrophomonas sp. STEN046. Next base: position 277,770 of record NZ_JBRRDR010000001.1, on the reverse strand, counting down.
CTCGCGGCCAAGGAACACGCCACGGACGATCAGGCCGGTGGCACGCTCGGGATGGGCCTGCGCGTAGGCCAGCGAAAGGGTCGAACCCCATGAGCCGCCATAGACCAGCCAACGTTCGATGCCCAGCAGTTGGCGCACCTTCTCGATATCGGCCACCAGGTGCGCGGTGGTGTTGTCGCGCAGCTCGCCGAACGGCGTGGAGCGACCGCTGCCACGCTGGTCGATCAAGACGATGCGGTAGCGCGCCGGGTCGAAGAAGCGGCGATGGGTGGGCGAGATGCCCGCACCCGGGCCGCCATGCAGGTACACCACCGGGATGCCATCGGGCGTGCCGCACTCTTCGATGTGCAGGGTGTGCAGCTCGCTCACCGGCAGCGTGTGTTCGCGGTAGGGCTCGATGGAGGGATACAGCGTACGCATGGCGGATGCCTTACAGACGGGGCCTGCAAGAATACCCCTCGGGACAGGGTGAGAGCGGCACAGTGTGACGGCTGATGCACGTTGCGTGCTGGCAAAATGTGCACGCCTACGCATAAGCTCTGCTGCATAGGCCCGCGTGACGCCAGGGCAGACATCACAAGGAACGCCCTGGCATGCCCATGCAGGAAACCACCAAGACAGTCCCTCTGCGCGACCTGGCCCTCGGCAGCGGTGCACGCGAGCTGTTGAAGTGGTTGGCGTTGCTCACGATGACCGGCGACCACGTAGCCAAGGTCGTGTTCGGTGGCTACGTGCCGGTGGTCAGCGAGCTGGGTCGGATTGCGTTTCCGCTGTTTGCGCTGGTGATGGCCTGCAACCTGGCGCAGCCGGGCGCGGACCTGCGCAGATCCATCGGTCGCCTGGCCCTGTGGGGCGTGATCGCACAGCCGCTGCATGCGCTGGCCTTCGGCTATTGGCTGCCACTCAACATCCTGCTGACCTTCCTGCTGGCCGCCGTTGCGGTACATGCGATGGCCAACAACCGGCCTGTGCTGCTGCTTCTGGCCGCCGGCGTGCTGCCGATGCTGGTGGACTACCAGTGGGCCGGCGTGGGCTTCGTGCTGCTGGGATGGATCGCCTTTCGTCATCGCGCCGGGTGGCTGCTGCTGCTCGGGATCGCAGCGGTGTGCTGGGTCAACCACAACGGCTGGGCGCTGCTGGCCATCCCGCTGGTGCTGGCCGTTGCACGCGTGCGCTGGAGCGTGCCGCGCTGGCGCTGGGCGTTCTATGTCTACTACGTCGGGCACCTGGCGGTGCTGGCGGCATACGCGCAGTGGTGGCGCTGACGGGGCCGGATCACCGTGCCGGAAAACCACTTCCGGCCACAGCGCTGGTGTACTGCAGCACCTTGTCGTCGTGCTGCAGGTCGATCACATCCACCGGTTGCCCGCCCAGCGCTGCATGCAGGCAACGCGTCGCCTCCGCTGCGTACCCCGCCTCGGCAGCGGGCAGGGACAAGGTCACCCGGCCATCAGGGTGCTGATGCACGACGTAGCGTGACAGCGGCAATGCCGCCAGGGCATGGGTCAGGTCGATGTTGTTGACCCAGTGTCCGTCCGCAGTGAGGTAGCGGACCGGCTGGCGCCCCTGCAGGCCGATGATCATCGGGGTGTCGCCGGCCATGGCCAGGGCGCCCTGGTCGCCGGTGCGGTAGCGCAGCAGCGGCAGGCAGAAATTGAATCCGCCACTGAGGGTGATCTCACCGCTCTGGCCCGGCGGCACCGGGTGTCCATCCGGCCCCAGGATCTCCACGTACATGCGCGGCTGCAGCAGCACATGGCCGCCAGCAACCCCGTCGTACACCGCCAGCGGCCCGGCCTCATTCATCGAGTACAGATCGAGCACCGCGCAGCCGAAGCGCGCGGTCAGCGCCTGGCGCAGACCGGCAGAGAGCGCCATCGATACCGACAGCAGCGCCTGCGGACGGTGGGACACCGGCAGTTCCAGCAGTGCGGCGAACGAAATCGGGTCACCGGCAATCACCTCCGGCTGCATCTGGTCGATATAGCGTGCGCGGTCATCCGGATGGCGCCAGTCGTCGGGGTGCAGGTTGATCTTGGCCAACCCGGATTCGTCCATCGTCGGTGTCACCGATACGTAGGTGAAGCAACGTTGCTGCATGCCCAGCAGCATCACCCCCATCTGCCCACGGCCGTGGCTCAGGGTGATGCCGAAGCGCTGCAGGGCACGCTTGTGATGGGCCAGGTAACGCGCCGCCACCAGCGGGTGCGAGGGCAGCACCAATGGGTGGCCGGTGGTGCCGGTGGTGCGGAAATTGATCATCCGCTCCAGCGGTACCGGGTCCGGTACGAATGCGGCGATATCTGCTGACAGGTCGCCGCGGTGCACCGGTGCAATGTCGCCGAAGGTCGCTGGCAGCGCCTGCGCGCGGTAGTACGGCACCTGCGCGAACACCTCGGCGACATGCCCCTGCAGCCACGCCGGTGGTTGGCCGGGTAACCAGTCAAACCGGGCATGGACGATCTCCTGCTCGTACCCGCGCAGTGCGTCCACTTCCTCGGCCAGCAGGCGGTTGCCACTGGCGTTGCGGAAGATCGGTGCCGCCGGGTGCTCGCGCATCCGGCGCAGCATCGCCTGGCCGGCAGCACTCAGGGTCGGGTAGCGGTCACTGTCGGTGGGCTCACGGTTCACTCGCGGGTCCACTTGTCTGCCGATTCCTCGGCGGCCTTGCGGGCGAGTGCCTCGCGGATGGCACGCGCGCGTTCTTCGGTGGCCCGGCTCGCCTCGAGCAGGCGCTGCCGTTCCACGCCACTGACCCGGGCCAGGCGATCGGCCGCCTGCGCGGCAGTCTCGCCCTCGGGAAGCAGCCCGAGCCGTGCAATGACGGTGCGGACCAGTTCGTCGCGGCGCTCGGGATCGAACACGAAACGCTCGGCAGCCGCGCTTGCGGCGAGCGCCGGCACGGCCTCTGCGAACAGGACGGTCCATGCGCCGGGTTCAATGCGTTGTGCATCCCAGTGCGTGTCGGCCATCAACCACGCCGTGACTGCGGAAAGTGATAGCTGGTTCACGCCCACCCCGGTCAGCGTGCCTGACAGTGTGGAGCGCAAAGACGGCGGCAGGTGCAGGGAACGCGCGGCAAACACATCCCCGACCACGGCGGCGACGTGCAGCCGCCCGGCGCCGGCACGATGTGGCGCTTCAAGAAAGTCGGGCGGCATGTCCAGCAGGCGCCGCAGCAGAACATCGAGGGAGGGGCCGGTGGTCATGGTCAGGTTCCGAACTTGGCAAACACCTGGGTGGAAGGGCAATCCCCGCAGACCGCGGGCGGGGCGCTGCGGCGTGCCGCTGCCAACCGCCCACGCAATGCATCTACGTCGGCCAGGGTGCGCACATCGCGGGTGGCAACGGAATGCGCATCACTGGTGAAACTGCAGGCGCTGATGCGGGCGTGCTCGTCGATGAAAAGGGTCGGCCGACGCGCCTCGCAATCACTTACCGGCAGAGGCTGGCCCAATGCGCTGGCCTGGAAACGGGCCAGATAGGCATCGTCGGCATGCAGGCGGACATCGCGCTGGGCCAACCTGGCAACCAGCGACGGCAGCAGCAGGCGCAGTGCCCGCACGTCGCCTGCGGTAAGCGCATGCAGGCGATGGAACGCCGGCCGGTCGCGCCCGCCCAGCTGGTTCACGGTGATCTCATCCACGCCCCAGTCGGCCAGGCGCAGGCACAACGCTTCAAACGTCGCCAGCGTGTGGTGCATCAGCACCACGTTGGCTCGCAGGTGCGGGCGATGGCCATCCTGCAATGCAGCCAGTGCGCGGATGGCCTGTTGCAGCCGCACGGAACCGCCCGGCCAACCGCGCAGTGCGTCGTGGGCATCGTCCAGTGCATCGATGCTGAAGGTGATTTCATCGAATGCCGTCGCCAGTGCTGCCGTTGCCCCCGGTTGCCAGGCACGGGTGCCGTTGCTGGTCATGCTGATGCGCAGCCCGTGCTGCTGCCGCAGCCGCTGTGACAGCGCGAGCAGGCCAGGCCACAGCATCGGCTCGCCACCGAGCCAGCTCAGCAGCACCGGGCGTCCGCTCGCCTGTTGCCAGCGGGCAAGCAGCAGCGCCAGGCGTTCCACCTCGGCCGCTCCAGTGTGTACGCGGGGCTGGGGCAGGTGACGGTCGTAGGCGCAGAAGCCACACGCCAGGTTGCACAGGGTGGTCAGTCGCCAGAGCACGATCACCGGGTCGCCCCCACCGCACTGGTCGCATAGTGCTGCTGGCTGAAGGCGCGTGCGAACTGCAGCAGGTCGGCCATGTCGCGCACCACGTGGATGTTCCATCCTGCATCGCGGGCGCGCAGAAGATCGTGGGTCCATCCGGCATTGCCTGCCTCGGCGATGCTTGCCGGCAGCGGGCTGTACAGGTTCAGTGCCATCGTGCCGCCACCACGGGCCGTGCGCAGGGCATTGGCGGCTACATCCCAGCCGCTGTTGCCGCGCTCGTCCTTGTCGAACATCGTGGTGATGCCATCGTCGGAAATGTGCAGGATGTGCGCGGCACGTGCGTTGGGTGGCCGCGCCGCATAGGTGTCGCGCAGGCGATGGATCGGGAACGCGGTAGCACCACCGAAGTAGCCGGTGAGTACCTTCAGGATGTCGTCCTCCGAGCGTACGAAGCCTTCGGTGTGCAGGTGCTGCCGGGTGCCGCTCCACAGGGTGGCCTGCACGCGCGCGCCGACCCGCAGTGCCGACAGCGCGATGATCGCACCGGCAAGGGTAAGGAACGAGGTCCTGGCCTGCGGGTTGGGCATGGAACCGGAACTGTCCACGTACAGGTCCAGGTCGACCGGTTCAGCGGCCGGCTCACGGCCGGGGGCGAGCCCGTGCACGCGCTGCACCGTGGTCACTCCGGGAATCACGTGCGGCGATTGCAGTACCGACTGCAGCCAGTCCACCGCATCCAGCGCATCGCCGGGCTCCCACGGCTCAAGGCCCTCCGGCAATGGCTCAAGCGCCTGCGGCTGCGGCCTGGAGGGATAGCGGATGAGGTGTGGCAGAGCACGTTCGCGGTAGTAGCGCACGGCAATCTGATGATCGTCCAGGTCCAACCCGGCCGCGCGCAGGATCTGTCCGTATTCGAACGGCTCACGCATCTGTCCGCTGGACTGCGCCGGGTTCGCTGCGGGGAGCTCGCCGTGCGCGTCGGCGGTGGCCGGCACCTCGGCAGGTGGCGCGTCACCGGTGATGCGCGGGTCCGCGGCGGGATGCGTGGCCGGTGCCAGCTCGTCATCCTCCAGTTGTCCCAGACCGGCCGGTTGACTGCCCAGGCCGGCGTGCCGTGTGTCCATCAGTGCGTCGACCCGTGCATCCGGTTGCGATTCCAGCAGCCACGGCAACAGCAGCGTGGCGAAACGGCTGGCGCCGGTCATCCAGTCGTTGGCGTAGACACGCACCACGCGCGCGCCCAGCCAGGCATCGGCATGCAGTGCACTGTCGTCGGCCGAGCCGCCCAGTTCTCCCCGTGGCTGCTGCCAGAGCTCCTCGTAGATGCCCATGTACAGCTGCCAGACCGGCGAGGTGGCCTGTGCCGGCTGTTCGGCCAGGCGCCGATAGATTGCATCCATGTGCAGGCCGTTCTGGCGCTGCAGGCGATCGTTGATCAGCAGGTCGGTGTACAGGTTGGCCACCATCGGTGCGTGCGCTTCCAGCGTCGGCAGTGCGTGCCGGATGCGCGCCAGCAGCCGCGCATGGTCGCTGGCCGTGGCCGGTGCCAGCACGTGATGGCCGATCTCGTGTGCAAGGATTTCCAGTGCGTGCGGCTGCAAGCGCAGGCGCTGCACTTCCTGCACATCAATGACGATGCGCTGGTCAGCCAGGCGGATCGCCGCGAAGCTGCCGGTCAGGCCTTCGGCGGCGGCCTGCATGCGGGTATCGCACAGCTGCGGGTCCTGCAACCGGGTGAACCGGCTCCAGGTGGCCAGTGCCTGCGGCCAGGCCTCGCGCCAGGGCTGCAGTGGGTCGGTGGCCGAAGCATTCATTGCGGCGGCATCACGTGCACATGGTGCGACCAGGGCGAGAACAGGGCGATGCCCGCCGGACCGCTTACGGCGCGCAGATCGTCCTTGCTCAGCGCTGGGGACATCCACTGCACCCCCAGCCGTGCCACCGTGGCCGCCGCCGGGCTGTCGGTGCCCGCAGCGGCGTACTCGTTCGCCTCGGCGGGCAGCAGCACGGCACCGAAGGCATCGGCCAGCAGCAGGAAATACTGGCCCGCGCTTTCAAGTACGAAACCTTCAGCCATGGCGCGCACCTGCGGTGGTGCCGGGAACGGTCCATCCAACCCGGTGAAGCCGCCGACGCGATGGCCGCGCAGGTCGACCGTGGCGCGCTGCGGGTGCCACCACCGATCCTGTTGCAGCTGCGTGCGCACCGCACTGATGTTCCCGGCACCCTGCAGCCCCAGCACGGCTGCCACAGCAGCTTCCGGCAAGGCATCAAGGCAGGCGAGGGCGGGCGTACGCAGCTGCACCATGCCGGCCTGCCAGGCACACAGCGCACCCATGTCACGCAATGCGGCCAGTGATGCACAGGCGCCGGCGTGGGCAGCCATCGCATCGATCCACTGCGCGACCCGCACCCCGGGGATGCTGCCCAGGCGCACTACAGCGTTGCTGATCGTGCCGAGGGTCTCGCGCGGCGCCCGGGCCAGCAACGGCGCGACGGATGGGGCGATGGACTGCCAGGCCTGGTCCAGCCACGGAAGCCTTGCCCTGGGCCCGGCATGGCCCTGCGCCACCAGCTCCAGGCCCAGTTCGAAGGCGGCTTCGCAGGCGCCCGTCGTTGCCGCCGGGTCATGCTGCTGCACCGCGTGGCACAACGGGTCCAGGGTCAGGCTGACGAACGTGCTGAAGGCGGCCATGTCCAGGCTCGGCCAGCGGTGACGCGCATCGGCAACGGCCTGGTTCAGCAGCGGGCGACGGGCGCCCAGCATTCCGGCAAGAAGAGCGGAAACCACGCTCAGCGCGCCCGCAGCCAGTGCAGGTAGTTGGTGTAGCGCTGGTGCAGGTACTTCAGCTTCAGCAGGTCGTCGTACAGATGGCCATACAGCTTGCGTCCCTTCACCCGTTCCTCGACCAGGCGCTCGATGCGGGTCAGGCGCTTGCGGGTTTCGGCTTCGGTGATACCGTCCAGCCCGCGCTGGAACTGGGCCGAAAGCTCACCCACCGGATCGTCGCGGTCCAGGTCAAGGCGGTCATATTCGGCATTGGAGGCATCCAGCAACCAGCGCAGCCAGCTGAGGCGGTCGGTACGGTACGGCGCGTTCTCGGGCAGCGCGAAGAACGGCGCGTCCAGATCCGGTTGCAGCTTGTCGTTCAGCACGAACGGCAGCACCTGGCGCACGTCCTCCAGCGCCACCGACGGGCTGCCGCGGAAATAGGCCATGGCCTTGGCGAACATCAGCAGCGTCATCAGGTTGCGCACCGACAGGCCGTTGCGGGTCTGGCAGCCCAGATCCTTCATGCGGTCGCGGCCACTGTCGGCGGCGGTCACCTGGGCCCAGTCCACGCCGGCCAGGCGCGCGGTGTCCTTGGTCAGGTATTCGAACTGGGTACCGGCTGTTTCCATCAGCTCGAACTGGCTGCTGAAGAACTCGATGCGGCGGCGCACGTCCTGCGGCACCTCGATGGCGCGGATTTCCTGCAACAGCTGATCGCTCTCGGCCTCGCTGAAGATGATGTCGCGCGGCACCACCTCTTCGGGGCGGATGTCCTGCTCGATACGCAGCAGCATCTCTTCCAGGAACCGTGGATTGAACGCCAGTGCCTGCACCACCACGTCGATGCGGTCACGCAGTGCCTCGATCACCTGGTAGGTACCACCGCCGCGATCATCGTTGGCGGTCAGGTACCACGCCGATTCGGGGCACTCGTAAACATGGTTGAGCACTTCGGCGTAGTTGTCGCCCATCACCGTCAGCAGGGCGCTCTGGGTGCGGGTCGGGATGCGGTTGTATTCATCGATGATCTTCACCCGCATGCCCAGCCACGAACGCCACGCAATGCGGATATCGCCCATGTCCTGCGCAGCGATCAGATCGGCGGGCAGGGGGTTGCCAAGCAGATCGGCGATGGTCATCTGCGGGTGGCCGTGCTGCATCGCCCGCCGGACCTCGCGTACCGGGTAGCCTGCCAGCACGCCCATCAGGATGGCGCTGGCGGTCTTGCCGCGGCCCGGCCCGCCCACGAGCAGGCACTTGCGCCGGGTGGCAAAGGTCAGCAGCGGCAGCAGCACATAGCTGGAATAGCTTTGCGCCGAGGGCAGGGTCAGTGGCCGCCGGGTATCGCCCACCGCGAACGAGGCGGATGGGCCTTCGTGGTACTCGATATCGTAGTGCGGGCTGATGATGGCGTTGTTGACGATCCAGAAGTAGGCCTGGCGCAGCTTCTCGTCCAGCCGCAGGGGTGCATCTGCCGCATCGTCCTGCAGGCGCACCGGGCCTTCATACAGTTCGGCCACATCGAAGGTGCGTGGCGCGGCATCGGCGCGCGGGTTGGTCGGCGCCTGCGACAGGCGCTGGAACAGATTGAACGGTGGCACTCGATTCCCCTGGCGGTAGCCGGCTGGTGCGATTGTAAGCGGCGGGCTGGCAGATGCGACGCACGCCGCGCGACCCACGCCTGCAGCCGGGGCCTGGCCGCTCTACAATCGGCGCATGCCTGCGACGCCCACCCTCGACGATCTGCGCCGCTACGCGGTGGCGCGCACGCTGTTCACCCCGACCACGCTGCTCACCGCGATCCGTCGCCTGGGCTTCGTGCAGGCCGACCCCATCCGCGCACCGGCGCGTGCGCAGGACCTGACCCTGCGGCACCGGGTGAAGGGCTATCGCGCCGGGGATCTGGAGCGCCGTTACCGCACGCTGCCGATCGAGGAGGACTGCCTGGTCAACTACGGGTTCCTGCCGCGCGAGCACCTGGCGCTGATGCACCCGCGCGTTTCGGCGCGGCGGCCGTGGGACGCCGCCACCCGGCGCAGGGCCGCCGACGTGCTGGCGTTCGTGCAGGAACGCGGCGCGGTCCACCCGCGCGAGGTGGAGCAGGCGTTCAATCATGGACGGGTGACCAATTACTGGGGTGGCACCAGCAATGCCAGCACCCACCTGCTGGATGGCATGCACTACCGCGGCATGCTGCGTATCCAGCGCCGCGACAGTGGCACGCGCATCTATGCCGTTGCCGGGCATGCGCCCGCCGATGCCAGCAAGGCGGCCCGCCAGCAACGCGCGGCGGCGCTGATCGACCTGGTGGTACGCAAGTACGCGCCGCTGCCCGCAGCCAGCCTGACCTACCTGGCGCGCCTGCTGGGCTATGGCGCGCCGCATCTGGGCGTGGAGATCCAGCTGGCGCTGCGGCAGGCACGCGAGCAGCTGGGCAGCTGCACCATCGAGGGCACCACCTGGTACTGGCCGGCCGACGAGAACCCGCGCTCGCGGCGCTACCAGCCCGACGAACAGGTGCGACTGCTGGCGCCGTTCGACCCGGTGGCCTGGGACCGTCGCCGTTTCGAGCTGTTGTGGGGCTGGGTCTATAAATTCGAGGCCTATACCCCGGCGGCCAAGCGCCGCTTCGGCTACTACGCGCTGCCGTTGCTGTGGCGTGACCAGGTGATCGGCTGGGGCAACGTGAGCACGAGCGAAGGGCAGTTGCAGCCCAGCTTCGGCTATGTCGATGGCAAGGCACCCGGCGAGGCGCTGTTCCGCACCGCGCTGGATGACGAACTGCAGCGCATGACGTTGTTCCTGGCGGGTACCGCAGACGCACGGACATCGGCCTAGTCGGCAGACTGATGCTCGTCGCGCGGACGTACTTCGCGCCGCACACGCTCGCGAGCGCGGTACAGGCGGCTGTCGGCCTTGTGGATGGTTTCGGCCACTGGTTCACCGGGCGTGTTGATTGCCGCCCCCAGCGAGAATGCGGTTGGCGAAAGCCCGGCGTTGCCGGTGTACCAGGTTTCAAGCGCACTCAATCGCCCTGGCACCGGAGCGACCAGTACCACCAGGAATTCATCGCCGCCCAGGCGTACCACCGTCTCCTGCGGGCCCAGCGGCGAGCGCAGGAACGCAGCGAATTCAACCAGGATCGCGTCGCCGCGGCGATGGCCCTGGGTATCGTTGACCTGCTTGAAGTGGTCAAGATCGAATACCAGGCAGGCCCAGGAATCGGTCGCCAGTTCGTCCAGCCGGTGCAGGTAGCGCCGATTGTGGCACTGCGTCAGCGGATCCTTCAGTGACAGCTCGCGCAGGCGCTCTTCCTGCTGGCGCAGTGCAGTCACATCCTGGGCATGGCCGAGCACGAACGGCGGCTGCGCCTCGCTGTCCAGCACGTTGTTGTAGGCCCAGTAGCGACGGCTGCCATCGACAGCCAGCAGCTCGATCACCCCTGTGTCGGTATGGTTGGCTTCAATGCGCTTGAGGTAGGCGTTGAAGGCGTTGCGCTTGTCCGGTGGCATCAGGTCGCACAGGCTGCGACCGACCATCTGGCTTTCGGTGTAGCCCAGCGATTGCACCGCTGCCGGGTTCACCGAAGTGACCGTTCCATCCAGCGTGTGCGTGCAGATCAGCCCCAGGCTGTAGTGGAACAGGCGCCGGTAGCGGACCTCGCTGGCTTCCAGTGCATCCAGTACCGCGCGCTCCTCGGTCACGTCCTGGATGGCGCCGACCAGGCGCGGATGCCCGTCCACCAGTTGCCGCCCACCGACTACCCGGGTCCAGATGCCGCGACCGTCTGCAGTGGTCATCGGCAGCTGCACCTCCCACGAGGTGCCTTCATCCACGCAGCGTTGAACCGCTGCCTTGATGATGGTGCGGCTGTCTTCGCGATAGAACGACAGCGCGCCCTCCAGGCTTGGCTGGTAGGTCGAACGCACGCCGTGGATCTGCTTGGTCTCGCGGGTCCAGCGCACTTCGTTGGTTTCCAGGTCCAGCTCCCAGCCTCCCACCTTGGCCGCCGAGTTGGTGCGCTGCAGGAAATCCTCGCTGCGTTTGAGCTCGGCGTGCAGGGCGCTCGCCTGATCGACCTGGTGCAGCAGGGCGCTGCGCTGTTCCAGTACCTGCGTGGTGACCCGCCCGAGATGGACCATCAGTTCCCGCTGCGATGGCGACAGCACTCCGGGCATCGGATCGAGCAGGCACAGCGTGCCGATGCGCGCACCGTGGGCGGTGAACAGCGGAATGCCCGCATAGTGGCGCACGCGCAGCCCGTCGGTTACCAGCGGGTTGCTGCGGAAGCGCGGGTCCTGGCGCGCATCGGGAATCTCCAGCAGCGCATCCTGCTCGATGGCGTGGGTGCAGAAGGAGATTTCACGGGGCGTTTCGGTTGCGCCCTCAAGGCCGATGTTCGACTTGAACCATTGCCGGTGCGCGGCAACGATGGAAATGAGTCCGACCGGCATGCCAGTGGCGGTGCGCGCCGCCGCAACGATGGCGTCGAAGACCGGTTCGGGTGGAGTGTCCAGCACGCCGAGACGTTCGATTTCACAGAGACGGAAGGCTTCGTCCATGACCAGCGCAGGGCTCGAAAGGGAAGGAGGGTGCCGACCACGCTAGAGCGCGGTTTGTTATCGATGCGCGTTCTGCGGTGATGCTGTTGTGATGCGCGGCGCGGACCGCCAGCGGCTCAAGGGCTTCCCGTCTTCGTGCCCCTGCCGGCAGCGCGCACCGAAACGTGACGGTTGTCGCGGACGTGCCAGCGCCAGGGAAAATCCACCGCACGCGAGATGCCGATGCGTGGCCCCACCACAGGGTCGTGCGGTGGCGGCATGCCGTCATCGATAATCGTGATGCCCAGCTGCGCAGTGACCAGGTCGGCACCGTCGAAGCGCCGGTCCAGGCCGAAGGCCTGCGACAGCTTGCCGGGGCCGCTGGCGAGGTCGTGGTCACGGCGAGCGGCCGGCCGCAGTTGATACATCTGATCCAACCCGGCCAGGGGTTCGGCGGCGCGCAGCAGCACCGCAATGCCTTCATCCACCTCGCCGCACACCACGTTGCTGCCCCAGTGCATGCCATAGGTGAAGTAGACATAGAGGTGGCCGGCCTCGCCGAACATGCTGGCGTTGCGCGCGGTCCTGCCACGCCAGGAATGTGCGGCCGGGTCCTCGCTGCCTGCATAGGCTTCCACTTCCACAATGCGCGCAGCACGGCCATCCTCGCGCAGCAGCACCTTGTTGAGGAGCTCGGGTGCGACCACGGTCGAAGGGCGCTGGTAGAACGCCCGTGGCAGTGGCGCGCCGTCGCGCAGGGCGTCAAACAGCGGCGGGTGGTCGGTTTGCCTGCGCATTGCCGCCAGTGTCGCCTGCCTGCGGTGAAGCCGCCGCCAGCATCGTGTCAGTCCGCACCGAGGGCGGCCCGTCGTGCAGCGAACACCTCCGGTGTCTGCGGCTTGATGAACAACGCGACCAGTTCCGGAAACTCGCCCTTCACCGCTTTCTCGATGCGGGTGATGCAGGCTTCGATCTGTGGCGTGGTGCGGTCGTCCTCGAATTCGGCACTGAGCATGGCCACAACCTGCGCCGGGCCCATTTGCAGGGTGGTCACCCCGTTGGCGCGTCGCAGGTCAGGATCGGCCCCGGCCACCGCCATGATCCGTTGCGCCACGGCAGGGTGCGCCGGCTCACCGATCAGCAGCCCCTTGGTTTCGCGTGCCAGCAGGAAGGCGGTCAGCGCCAGCACGCCGGCGATGCACAGTGAGGCCACCCCATCCAGTACCGGCATCTGCAGCCACTGCGCAGCCAGCAGGCCCAGCAGCGCAAAGCCCAGACCGAGCAGCGCGGCGCTGTCTTCAAGCAGCACGGTGAAGGTGGTCGGATCCTTGCTGCGGCGGAACGCTTCGAAGTACCCCATTGCGCCCTTGCTGCGCCGGAACTCCCGCAACGCGACCCACCACGAGGCGCCCTCGAACAGGATCGAGATGCCCAGCACGGTGTAGCTGACCGCATGATGGGTGGCCGGCTGCGGATTGCGGATGTGCTGGATGCCCTCGTAGGCCGACACGCCGGCACCGGCAGCGAACACCAGCAGGGCGACGATGAAACTCCAGAAGTACAGTTCGCGGCCGTAGCCGAACGGATGCAGGGTATCGGGCGCTTTCTCGGCACGCCGCAGGCCATGCAGCAACAGCACTTCGTTGAGTGTATCGACCAGCGAGTGCACGCCCTCGCTGAGCATCGCCGAGCTGCCGGACACGGCGGCCGCGATGAACTTGGCGACGGCGATGGCGAGATTGCCGGCCAGGGCGGCGTAGATGACGAGACGGGAGCCGGTGGGCGAGGACATGGCAGAGAGAAGGCAGCACGGATGACTGATGATCGCGTCCGCCTTGTCCGCGGCGTGTGCAGGGCGAACGCCATCCATATCGCTGCCCCGCCTGGGTCAGCAGGCAGGAGCCCGTTGCCGTGGCTTTGGCTTGCGCACCGTACCGGAGGTCGCCTTCATCGGTGGTGGCGGCGTGACGGAGGCCGGCGCGGGAGGTGCCGCAGGCGGCGGGGCGGGCGCTGGAGTTTCGGGAGTGACGTACCAGGTGAACACTTCGCTGCTGGGCAGGGGAATCGACCGGGTTCGCGTCTTCGGCGTCCAGCCGGGCTCTGCGATGACGGTGTGGCTGCCAAGGCGATTGAGCAGGAAGACATCGCGGATCTCGTACATGTCCTTGCCGGGGCCATCGATTCTGCGGCAGTTGGCCGACACCCCGGATGCCCGGACCATCCTGCAGCCCTCGCTCGAGACCACCACGCTCTGGTGCGGCAGCATGCCCAGCTGGAACGTGCTGGCAGCGCGGTCGAGTGACTCGAAGAGGGTGCCGGCAAAGAGCAGGATCTGGGCGACTACCAAGGCGAGTGCGGCCACCCGGGGCCAGAGCGGTAGTGTCCTGATGCTCAGGATGAACAAGTGAAGGAGCGGCAGCCCGAGCGAGACCAGGAGCACCTCCCAGCCGCTCATCGTGGCGGCTGCGGCGTGGGTGCCGAAGACCACGACTGCGATCAGGGGAAGGGTGAACAGGTAGAGGCAAGCGGAAAGCGCAGTCAGCGTCAGTGCCCACCTGAACTTCTTTCTCCGCGGGACGTTGCCGACGGGCTCATCAATGGGCTTGAATTTCAAACCCATCGGCGCGAATGTGCCGGCAGCGCCGATCAGGATGGCGGCCGCGAACACGACGGGGGCGGCGTCGCCGAGCTCACTGAACAGCCAGACATACATCCAGCCTGTTGCCAGAGCTGCTCCCAGCATGACCATACCCATGCTGAGCGGAGCGGACGCCAGCCATTGCGTCTCAGATACGCGGACACTGCTTCTATCGGTGATGAACCCCGACCTCTGCCACTCGATCAGCACGGCGGCTGGCAGCAGCAGCGTAAGGATGACCACGATGACCATCACGACCGAAAAGAAGACGATGGCCGCCGCCACCAGACCGATATCGGTCACGGTAAGGCTGGGCAGATAGCGGATCCGCCAGAAGAAGACCACCATCGCAAGGGTGCCGGCCAGCGCGAACAACGCCTTGTGGGCGTAGAGGTTGGTCAGGACGTTGGACACCGCCGGCCACGGTGAGCCGGAAGGAGGCGGGAGGGTGTCGGGTTGGGTCTGCTGCAACGGCATCGCGCATCGTCCATGAATCGGGATCCACCTGCTGGTATCGACCGTTCGTGGAAGCGCTTGAATCGAAATCAAGATCCACGCATATCCCTGCGTGGACAAAAGCATGCTCCTTCAGGGCAGCACCAGGCCTCAGCGCCCGTCTGGATTCAGATACAGCCGCGCGCCATCCGATTCGCGCCGCCCCGACCAGCGCCCGCCACCACTCTGCCGGAACCTCCCGATCACCTTGTTGTCGCCATTGGTGATCAGCAGCTGGTTGCCCGACAGCAACCAGCGGTTGGCCGAGAAGAAATCGTCCGGGCACCCGGCCGGCACCCACGCACCATAACCACCGAACCAGGGGCTGTCCTTCAGTTCGATGGTGCAGCTGTTGCCGTTCTCCTGGCCGAGCGTCCAGTGGCCAAACATGTCGCTGTCGCGCACCGCGCTGCCGCCGCGATGGCGGTCGTTGCCCCAGTCATCGTTGCTGCTGTCATGGAAGCCGATATCGATCCCGGCGCCCTTGCTCTCGCTGCGTGTCTCGGAATGTGAGCTGCCACTGCTGTTCGACTGCGTGGTCATCGACCCCAGATTGCCGAAAGCCGAATCGCCATTGTCCTTCGCGGTGGCGTCGTCACTGCTGGAGCCCGTTGTCGAACGGATCGTTTCCGTAGTCTGCGAGGAACTGGACGACTGCGTGCTGCTGGACTGCTGGCCGAAGCCGATGGACGCGTCCTGGGCAAGGGTGGGGGCAGGGACGGCGAGGCTGCACAGTGCCAGCAGCCCGAAGCAGGGGAACACGGTTGCCATCGTCGAATCCTCGTTGGGAACAACGGAAACAGCGGGTGCGTGGGCGCGAGCATAGGGCGGGTGGGGCGGGGGCGGTGTGACGACCCGGCGCAACCGTCCCGGTGCCTGCCCATTCCGCGCCCGCCGCACAACCCAAGGCAGCGCCGCCCCGTGCGACGCCACCCGGAGCGGATGCTAGTGCGGCGCCACCAGGATCGCAGCGTCCAGCACCGGGAACGACTGCGGTGCCTGGCCGGAAGACGCCACCAGCCGGATCTCCAGCGTGGTCGAGCCCCCGCTGCCCGCGGCGTCAGCACGCAACGCGGCCAGCTTCTGCGGCAACGGCACGGCGAACGTGGTGGGATGGTCATGGCCCATCGCCGCCATGCTCGGCCCGAAGAACGACACCGTGCCCACGTAGTACGGGCTGTCCGCGCTTACCGAGGTAACGTCGGCCGGCGCGTTGACCAGCACGTCGAACTCCCGCGTGTTGTGCAACCCGCGCGGACGCTCAAGCGTGACCTCGGCAATCAGCACGCGCGGCTCGGTGGCCGCCAGGTGGGCGCGCACCGCTTCGTTGGGGATGGCCACGCGCACGGCACCGTCAGCCCGCGTGCCGCGCAGCAGCCGTGCGGGCCCGGTTGCCTGCGGTGCTGCGCTGGTAGCCTGCTGCGTCGCGCTGGCACCCCGTGCATAGACGTAGTCGTAGTCAAAGGCGGCGGTGGAGAAGTACGCGCTCGCCGGGCGCGTGCCGACGTAGCGGCCCTGGGCATCGACGAAGAAGCGGAACGGCTCGTCCATGAACTGCTTCCGCGCCGCTTCATCGGTGGGCATGATCGGGCGGCCGAAGGCCTGCTGCCTGCGGGTCCACACATCCCACAGCCGGTCCATGTTGGCGTGGTGCAGGTAGAAAATCGGATCCAGCGGTGACAGGAAGTTGGTCATGTTGCCGTAGGGGCCCGGGTCAACCGCTCCGACCCCGCCAATGCAGTTGTGCACCTTGTTGTGCGGGAAGCCTTCAAGCACCGAGAACCTGGTCGCGCCATCGGGTTGCAGCACATGCGAAGTGGTGCGCGAGCTGGTGAAGCTGCGGCTGATATCGGGATTGTTGAACTCCAGCGGTGACAATCCGGCGCGGATGGTATCGGCCGACACCGCAGAGGCGGTCTTTTCATCGAAGCCGGGATGCTCCCGCCAGAGATAGCGCGCGCCACAGGTAACCGCATACGCCGCATTGCCGGAAATGCCGGTCTGTTCCTTGGCGTTGTAGCCGGTGACATCGTTCCACACGTCCTCGGCGCTGTTGTAGCCCCGCAGCGAAAGCTGCTGGCGCTGGCCGCCATCCAGTGTCTTCCAGTGGCGCTGCAGTGCGGGCTTCATGAACTGGGTGAACACCGCCAGGTTGCGGGTATAGGGCGTGTAGGCGGTGTGGGTCGGGGTCAGCAGGCCATCGAACATGGCCGACGGAATCCTCGGGAGCTCGGTCCAGTCCCAGTACGGCATGGCGAACTGGCGGTCGCCGCTGAGCTCGCGGATGGTCTGCTCGAAGTAACCGACGTAGCCGCGGTGCCATACGTAGAACCACCAGTTGCCGTGCGGGCAGTCCATCAGGTGCACGAACGCATTGCGGAACCAGTTGCGCGGGTCGTCTGCCGGCAGCGCCAGCATGGCCTGGATGCCGCGCGCATAGCTGGCCAGCATGTCCTGGCCTTCACGGCTGGTCACGTTGTAACGGTGGAATTTTGCCGTTGCCGTGCCATCGGCAGGGGTGCTGCTGCCGGCAAGCGCACTGGGCGCAAGCAGCGATGCCAATGAGGCGGTGGCGGTGCTGGCAAGGAAATCACGTCGTGTGTAGCGCATAGCGTCCTCCCTGGTGATTGGTTCAACCGCATAGGGTTACGAATCACTGCAAGGACCCATGGCTGCTGCCATGGGTCGGACGGGGACATCCCGCCCCGCCGCCCTGACCGGCGGGCGCGCGGGGGCTGCCGGACGGGGCGGCAGCAGTATAGGCATGGCAACGCGCATGGATCTGGGCAGTAGGCCACACTCGTGACCAGTGCCCGGCGAGCCGGATCGACTATTCGGGGTCGGTCTTCACCCGCGCAACCCGCTTTCGATACTCGTACACGTTGTCACCGCGGATCCGCTTTTCCTGCGTTCCGCTGATGCTGTCCACACGACGGTCCGAGCCGGTCACCGGCTGCGCCTCGACGGCGGTCTCATGTTCGAACGAATGCGATTTGTCGGTGTTGCGGTAGAAACGGTACAGGGCCCAGTACAGCGCCGTTGCGCCGGCCGGGCCTGCAGCCAACAACCAAAGACCACTGTCATCACTCATGTGCTGGCCACCAGGAAGGCAATTGCGAGGGCTTCGATGATCGTGCCGGCGGTGAGCGCGGCCAGCAGCATCTTCCACTGCTGGATGGGTACGCTGCCCATGGTTTCACCGGTACGGCCGTTCACCGCGATGTAGTGCAGCATGCCGCCGTTCTTGCCGGGTTGGTGGTACGAATACAGCCACACCGGCAGGTACATGGACACCCACCGGGTGCCGTGCACGTCCAGCTGCTCCTGTTCCCAACGCACGCCACGGTCGTAGCGGCGTACGGTGCCTTCCACCTGCGCGCGGGCGATCGACAGCAGCTGGTCTTCCAGCCGCGGCCGCAGCTTTTCCACGTCCAGGTTGCGCTTTTCCGAGGTGAAGCCGGCCAGGTAGGAAGCATTCCACTTCACTGCGTTCTTGGTATCGAACGGCAGGATGGTGTTGATGATGTTGTTGGTGTTGGCACGGGTGTCCAGATTGCCGCGTTCGGCAGAGGACTCCAGCGGCAGGTCATCGACGGTGAAGTCCACCTGGCGTTCGACCTGGTAGATATCGGCGTCGTAGTAGGTCTGCTTGTTCTTCTCGCTGCCACGGGTGTACTCGCGGGTCTTGATCTCGCCCTTGCCGGCCACGGCCGCGCTGACATTGCTGTCGACGATCATGTAGGGCAGGTACACGCCCACCACGTTTTCCGGGGTGAACTGTTCCTTGAAGGCTTTCAGCGCGAACATGCGGCGCTTGTCCACGAACTGGCGGATGCGTGCGACCGCATCGTCCTTCCGGATATGGAACGGGAGGACTGCATCGGGCACCGCGCCGTTGGCCACCTGTTCGTTGACGCCGAACACGTGCCGGCACCAGTGGCAGCGTGCGGTCATGGTGCTTTCGGTGTTGACCGTGACCTCGGCGCCGCAACCGGTGCACTTGAAGGTCATCAGTGCCGAGGTGTCGGCATCGATGTCGCGTGCGCCGGAGGCGATGACCGTGCCGCGCAGCTGGTCGATGGCTTCACCCAGGCCGAATTCTTCTTCGACCCGCGCGCCATGCCATTCGTGACGGCAGTACAGGCACACCAGGATGTCGGTGCCGAGCTTGGGCCGGATATCGGTGGCGCCACACTTGGGGCAGCGATTGAGGCCATCCTTCAGCTCGGCCGCCGAGGTATCGATGGCGACCGGGTCCGGTGCCTCGACCTCGTTGCGGATTGCGTCGGGCAGCGTCGAGGTGTCCAGCGGGAAACTGCCGGGCAGGGGAGGGACATCGCGCGGCGAACCCGGGCCATCCAGCGACGCCGCCGGCATGGGCGGCGGCGTCGAGGAAGCGGGCTGGGGCAGCGGCGGGGGCGTGTTTCGGGGATCGGACATGGTGGTTGCGCGTCCTGCGTCGTCTTACAGCCCCAGCGCCTTGGCTTTCAGCGCGT
This sequence comes from Stenotrophomonas sp. STEN046, assembly GCF_056759755.1. NCBI lineage: Bacteria > Pseudomonadati > Pseudomonadota > Gammaproteobacteria > Lysobacterales > Lysobacteraceae > Stenotrophomonas > Stenotrophomonas sp. STEN046. Next base: position 258,671 of record NZ_JBRRDR010000001.1, on the reverse strand, counting down.
CGTAGTCGCTCTGGGTGATCAGCCCCAGGTCCAGCATTTCCTTGGCCTTCTTCAGCTTGGCCACCGGATCATCCGCGGCGGGCGTGGTCGGCTGCTGCATGCCGCCGACACCGAACATGCCCGACGCCATGCCCACCCCGACCAGGCCGGCTGCACCGCCGTTCTCGCCCGCCGACTGGATGCCCTGGGCCACGCTGGCCTGCAGGTTGGAGTTGCCGCGCGAGCCGGAAAGCGCATCGGCGCGCTGCACGGTCTTCAGCAGTTCACGGGTGTTGGCGTCGTACTCGATCGAAACAATGGCGGTCTTGACGATGGCCAGGCCGCGATCGGACTTCCACTGGTAACCCTGCTCGACCGCTGCCGACAGGCTCTGGGCAAAGCCCAGCGAATCCTGCTGCAGCTTGGTGATGCGGTTGCCCTTGCCGGGGTCGTTGGTGTACAGGCTGAAGGCCGGTGCCAGTGAACCCACCACTTCATTGAAGAGCTGGCTGGCGGCGGCATTGTCCAGATCGGTGAAGTCGAACACCTGGCCGGGCTGCAGGTAGCTGGCCGGCACGAAATTCTTCACGAACAGGATCGGGTCGACGATCTTCAGCGTGTACGAGCCACGGGTAACCGCGCCGACCTGGGTATTGAGGAAGCCATCGTCCCAGTAAATTTCCGACTGGGTGCCGAAACGGTTGTCCGGCAGTTCCTTCAACGAGACGAAGAAGGCCGCCTGCTGCGAGCCCGGCTGGCCGCCGAACTTGAAGCGCTCCCAGCTCTGCTTGATGAAGGTGCTGACCAGGCCGTCGCCGGCGAAGATCGACTGCGAGTTCAGATCATCCGAACGCCACTCGTAGCCACCGGGTTCGGCGACGAAGGCGGTGATGGCGCCGTCCTGGAACAGCAGCAGGCCGTAGCCCTCGGGCACGACGATCTTCGAGCCGTTGCTGATGATGTTGGAGGAGCCGCTGGTATTCGAGCCGCGCCCGGCGTTGGTGCCCTGTGGCACTGCCGCGAACAGCGCTGCCGTGGACGGCAGCCCGGTTGGCACGGTGTAGAAGTCCTTCCACTGGTCAGCCAGAACACCGCCGACTGCACCCTTCACCGCTTGTACCAGACCCATGACCTGCTCCCTGTGGTTTACCGGACAGGCACCGCGCCTGTCGTGCTCGGCTGACTATAGAGGAGGCAGGCTACACCCCGCCAGCGGCAGCGCTGGCCCGCATTCAGACTTTCGGGATGCGCCCCGTTTTGCGGGTGCACGGATGCCGTGCGATGCTCCGGCGTACCTCAGCATGGACGCGACCTGATGATCCTGGACCTCGATTCGAGCTACCCGGCAATGGTGAAGCACTACGGGGGAGACAGCGTCATGTCGCCGGAGGCGTTGCGGCGTGACAGTGTGCTCGGTGGATCGGTAGCCATCCTCGATCAATTGTGTGAGCACGTGTTCTCGCCACGGTTCGACGATATGACGGTGCACTGGGGCGTGAGAGAATCCGAGCAGATTGGCGCATGGGTCGAAAGCGGCAAGGGCAAGGGCTACGTGCTCGTGGACAGCGGAGCACTGCTGCGGATTCGTGCCTGTCGGGACGATCCTGCATTCCGGTCATGGCTGGAGCGTGAACTCTGCCCTCAGCTGCTGAGTAGCCCGGATCAGCGGCTGCTGGCGGAAGGCATAGTGCCGGCCACCCTGCAGATGCTGGGCTTGGCAATGCTGTTTGGCCACGAACTGGGGCATATCCTGGACGGGAGCTGCGACGACAGCGCCGCGACCAGGAGCCAGAATGCCTGGCTGGCCGAGGAGATATCCGCCGATGGCCACGCCATGCAGATGGGACTGCGGCTGGCGCGCGTATGGGCAGCTGACCTGGCAGAGCAGGGGCTCGGTGCGGAAACCGAGTTGTTCCATCTTGCCACCGTGCTGCTCCTGATCGCGCATTCCATGCTGGGCGAAATCGAGCCCGCAGCGCCATGGAAAGGCGAGCCCCGTGACTCCCATCCACCGCCGTCGCAGCGCTTCATCGGCACCTGCGTGGTCGTGGCCGAGCACACCCGTGCCGAGGACGCGGAATTCCGCGGTGAGGCCTTCCTGTTCGCTGGCCAAGGCCTTGCCGTACTCGGCGTGCTGCCCCAGCTGACCAGCAATGCCGCGCTCGAAGCGATGCTTGATGCCTATGACGAAAAGCTGGTGAAGCAGCAGTACGGCGCCCTCAGGCGCGTACTGGCGAAGCGGCGTTGATGGGCCGGGTGGGTCGCAGTCGGTACGCCAGAGCGGTCCCCCCCCCTTACCGCACCGACTGCGGCACCCGGCGCAGCTTGCCGGTGTCATAGCCCATCGCCTTGATGCGCTCGACCGCCTGCTGGTACTCGGCCTCGCTCACCTGCGGGGTGCGTGCCATGTACCAGACGTAGTCGCGCTTGCTGCGGGCGACGATGGTCTGCGTATAGCCCTCGTCCAGCCAGGCGATGAGGTACTCGGCCTGGATGGGCCATATGAACTGCATGCCCCAGGTCGCACCATTGCCGTGTTCTTCCACCCGGCCCACCGGGTGCATCGATTTCTGCGGCGCCTGGAAACTGCCCTTGCGGTAGGTAAAGGTGGTCTGGATGCGCCCGTCAGCCTGCAGCGCGTAGCTTTCCACCGCATCGAAGGCCTCGCGCTCGGGCCAGGATGGAATATGGGCGATCACGTACCAGTCGCCCATGAAGCGCGGCACATCCACCTTGGCCGGTTGCGGGATGGGCCGGGTATCGTGGCTGCTGCAGCCTGCGCCGAACAGCGCCACGGCCAGCAACGAGAACAACGGAGCGATACGCATGGCGGCGTTCTCCTTCAGCGGGGGCGGAACAGGTAGTGGGCCACCAGCCATTGCTGGCCCTCGTCATAGCCGAACAGCTCGGCGCAGGCCATCCAGAACATGCGCCAGCGTTGCCACCAGACGCGCGCAGCGGCGTCGTCGCCATAGGTGCGTGCCAGCAGCGGCAGCAGCTGCTCGCGTGCTGCATCCTGGTTGGCCAGCCAGTGGTTGGCGGTACGCTGGTAGTGGGTGCCATCCAGCAGCCAGCGCTGGTCCAGCACCAGGTCGCGCTGGAAATGCAGCAGGGTATCGGCGGCCGGCATCAGCCCGCCGGTGAAGAAATGGCGGCCCATCCAGTTGTCATCGCCCTCGGTCTCGAAGGGATACATCAGCGTGCGGTGCGCGAAGATGTGCACGAACAGCGCGCCGTCCGGCTTCAGCCAATGCGCGATGCGGCCCAGCAGCCGTTCGTAGTTGCGCACGTGCTCGAACATTTCCACCGACACGCAGCGGTCGTAAGCGGCGGCCGGCAGATCCAGCTGGTTGACGTCACGGGTGAGCACCTGCACGTTGTTCAGGCCCCGCGCCTGGCACTGCGCCAGGATGTGCTCGCGCTGGCTGTGCGAGTTGGACACGCCGGTGATGCGCGCGTTCGGGAAACGCTCGGCCATCCACAACGTCAGCGAGCCCCAGCCGCAGCCCAGTTCCAGGATGTCCTGGCCGTCGGCCAGGCCGGCGCGCTGGCCGTACAGTTCCAGCATCGCTTCTTCGGCCTGGTCCAGCGTTTCCTGCCCGGTGGCGTAGTAGCAGCTGCTGTACTTCAGGCGATGGCCCAGGCAGGCCTGGAAGAATGCGGCGGGCACCTCGTAGTGCTGGCGGTTGGCCGCGTCCACATGCAGGGCCAGCGCGCTGCCGGACAGCTCGGTCAGTCGCTGCTGGAAGCGCTGCGACTGTGCCTGCATGCCACCGGCAGACTCATCGTGCAGGCGCTGCGCGCACAGGCGGCGGATGCCGGCGCGCAGGGCGGCATCCGGCAGCCAGCCGCGTTCGGCCCAGCCGGTCATTCCGGTTTCCGCAGCGGCAGCGGTCAGTGGTGTTGCAACAGTCATGGGGCTTGCTCCTTGGAAGCGCGCGGAAGCCAGGGGAAGAACATCGGGGTGCTGCGCTGGTACTGGCGATAGTCGTCGCCGCGACTGCGCAGTGCCTGCTTCTCGGTGAAGGGAACGCCACTGAGGTAGCGCAGGAACAGGTACATCAGCACGGGCCCGGCCCAGGCCAGCCACCACAGCGGCGAGCCGACGGCCAGCAGCACGTAGGTGAACCAGTGCAGCCATTCGAAGAAGTAGTTGGGGTGGCGGGTATACCGCCACAGCCCCTGGCGGCAGGTGCGGCCCTTGTTGGCGGGGTCGCTGCGGAAGCGTGCCAGTTGCCGGTCGGCCAGCGCTTCACCCCCCACGCTGAGCAGCCAGACCACCACTGCGGCGGCCACCCAGCCGGTCATGCCGGTGCCGGGGTTGTGGGCCACGGCCACGAACGGCAGCGCGAACAGCAGCACCAGCACGGCCTGCGCCATGAAAAAGCCGAAGATCTTGCCCTGGTGGCCACCCCAGTGCCCGCGCAGGTAGTGGTAGCGGCCATCCTCCGGCTCGCTGCGCACCCGGTGCCACAGGTGCAGCGCCAGCCGGCTGCCCCACAGCCCCCCCAGAACCGCCAGTGCGATGCGCGGTTGCAACCCGCCATCTCCCAGCCAGGCCAGCAGCAGTGCAGCGGCGGCCACACCCTTGGCCCACAGCACATCGACGATGCCGATGTTCCGGTGCCGCCGCTGCCAGGCCCAGCCCCAGCTCATCACCAGCACTGCGTACAGCAGTACCCACCATAGATTGCGCATCACGATGCTCCCATCAACGAGGTGTCGCGCCTGCTGCGTGCACCCCGCAGGGCCACGATGCGCAGCAACGACAAGGCCAGGCACCAGCCCAGCGCCAGTGTCGCCACGCCCTGCCAGCTGGGCGGAGTGAAGTGCACGGCCTGGAAGCCGCGTGCTGCGGACAGGTAGGCCAGCGGTGCCAGCAGGCCCAATGCCAGCGGCAGCAGCCAGTGCCGCTGCAGGAATGCCATCGACGCGGTCAGCGTCATCGCAAACGCTGCCCACAAGGCCATGATCCAGGGCGGCGGCGCCAGCCCCAGGGGGGCGGCCGCGTAGCGCACGCCGCCACTGACTGCGGCGCTGCCATCCACCAGCCAGGCACAGGCAATGGCGAGCAGCAGCAGCCGCAGGTCCAGCCGCGGGTTGGGTGAGGCCATCAGCTGACTGCCGACGTAAAGGGCGGCCGACAGCAACGCCGGCCATTGCCAGCCGCGGCCGGCGCCGGCTACGGCGCACAGCCACACCAGCTGGTTGCCAAGTACATTCACCCAGGTGCGGCGCATGTCAGCCGGCCTGTTCTGCATCGGCGGCCGGGCGGTGCCCCGGCCGGGCCAGCAACAGGTGCGATACACCGATCGAACGCTCCAGGAAGCCGCCCTCGCAGTAGGCCAGGTAGAACTCCCACAGCCTGCAGAAGCGCGCATCGAAGCCCTGCGCATGCACGGCAGGCAGCTGTGCCAGGAAGCGCTGCCGCCACGCGCGCAGGGTCAGCGCGTAGGAGTGGCCGAAGTCGTGCTGTGCAATCAACTGCAGATCACTGGCCCGGGTCTTTGCGGCAACGATCGCGTTGATCGACGGGATGAAACTGCCCGGAAACACGAAGCGCTTGATGTAGTCCACGCTGCGACGTGCCTGTTCGTAACGATGGTCCTCGATGGTGATGGCCTGCAGCAGCGCCACGCCGTCCGGCTTCAGCAGCCGCTGCAGGGTAGCCATGTAGGTGTCCAGGTACTCCGCGCCAATGGCCTCGATCATCTCGATGGACACCAGCTTGTCGAACTGCCCCTGCAGGTCACGGTAGTCCTGCATCAGCAGCGTGACGCTGTCCTGCAGGCCGGCCTGCTGCACGCGCTGGCTGGCCAGGGCGTGCTGTTCGGCGGAAATGGTGGTGGTGGTGACATGGCAGCCGTAGTGCTGTGCTGCATGCAGCGCAAAACCGCCCCAGCCAGTGCCGATCTCGACCACCCGGTCGCCCGGTCGCAGCTGCAGCTGCTGGCAGATGCGGTCGAGCTTGCGTCGTGATGCGCTCTGCAGCGATTCGCCTGCGTCGGTATACAGCGCCGAGGAGTACATCAGGTCAGGCGACAGGAACAGCGCGAAGAAGTCGTTGCCCAGGTCATAGTGGGCGGCAATGTTGCGGCGGCTGCCCTCGCGGCTGTTGCGGCGCAGTCGGTTCCAGCCGCGCAGCAGCCATCCGCCCACGCGCGCCGGTCCGCGTTCCATGCCGTCCAGCAGATCGCGGTTGCGTACCAGCAGCCGCACCAGCGCCACCAGGTCATCGCAACGCCAGTCACCGTGGATGTAGCTCTCACCGGCACCGACGCTGCCGTTCGCGGCCACCTTTCGATAGAAGGCGGGGTCATCGATGGTGACGGTGACCTGCAAGGCGCCTGCCGTCGCACCCAGCAGTACCTCGCCGAAGGCATCGCGCACGCGCAGGCGGCCGTCGCGCAGCGGCGCAAGCTGGGCCAGCAGGCGGCGGCGCAGGAACGCATCCAGCGCACCCGGGTGGGGCAGGGCGGCCGAGGGAGTCATTTCGTTCATCGCGGTTTCTCGGCAAGGGAGGGGTGGTCATGCACGGGGTTGCGTTTGAGCCACAGGCGCAGTGCCTGCCAGTGGATGGCCGCGACCACCTGCGCGCTCATCAGCGGGTAGCAGGCCAGTACCCGGGCCAGGCCCGGGCCATCAAGCGGGCGGCGATGCATGCGCTGGGTCGCATCGAATTGGCGCTGGCCATCGCGCCACACCTGCATGTGCACATGCAGGTCGTCTGCGGGCGGGGTGAAGCGCCAGTCATACGCACAATCCATCTGCATGAACGGCGAGACATGGAAGGCCTTGTCGAACTGCCAGCGCAGGGCACGCCCTTGGCGCTGCGCGCTGGCGGCCGGCAGCACATAGGCGTGGCGTTCCTTCCAGGGCGTGTTGGTGATCTCGGCCACGATGCAGTCCAGGGTTTCCCCATCGGCGCAGTAGCAGTAGTAGAAGCTGACCGGATTGAACACATGGCCGCCGAAGCGCAGATGGGTCAGCAGCCGCACCGGGCCGTCGGGGCGGCGCCCCAGCACGGTGGCGGCGTGGTCGCGCACCGCCTCGGCCAGCGCGACGGCGGGATCGCCCAGGTAGTCGCTGCGGCGGAATTCAGCCACGTTGCGGCGGCCAACCGACCACAGCCAGCGACCGGCAAAGAGGCTGTCCAGCTCGTCCAGATCCAGCAGCAGCTGGGCGACGGGGTAGCTGAACGCATGCGCGTGCGGCTGATGGCGCCGATGCTCGACACGCCCGAAGTAGATGGCGCTTGCGCTCATGCCGGTACCTGCGCGGGCTGGAGCGTACGGTCACGCGCGATGTTTCCGGCCAGCGCGTCCACCACGCGGCGGGCGCTGGCAATGCCATCTTCATGGAAGCCCCAGCCCCAGTAGGCCCCGGCAAACCAGGTATGCCTATGCCCCTGGATCTCGGCCCAGCGTTGCTGCGCACGCACCGCGGCGTGATCGTGCACGGGGTGGGCATACTGCAGGCGGCGCAGCACGCGTGCCGGATCAATCGCATCGCTGCGGTTGAGCGTCACCACCAGCGGCGTATCGCCGGGAAGGCCCTGCAGCAGGTTCATGCAGTAGCTGACCGTGCAGGGGGCGGTGGGGTCTGCCGGCACGTGCGCATTCCATGCCGCCCAGGCTTTGCGGTTGCGCGGCAGCAGCGAGGCATCGGTATGCAGCACCACCTCATTGGGCTGGTAACGGATCGCCCCCAGCACCGCACGCTCGCCGGCATCGGCGTCGGGCAGCAATGCCAGTGCCTGGTCGCTATGGCAGGCCAGCACCACTTCATCGAAGCCTTCCACCCCGGCTGTACTGTGCACCTGCACCCCCCACGGCATGCGTTCGATGGCGTGCACGGGGCATTCCAGCCGCTCGCGCACCTGCCAGCGGGCCCGCAGCGCAGCCACGTAGCGTGCCGACCCGCCCTGCACCACGCGCCAGGCGGGGCGGCCTGTCATCTGCAGCATCTGGTGGTTGGCCATGAACTGCACCAGGTAGCGCGCGGGAAAGTCGAGCACGCTCGCCGAGGGCGATGACCACAGGGCCGAGGCCATCGGCAGCAGATGCTCATCGATGAAGGCCTGCCCATAGCGTCCGTGCTGCAGGTACTGGCCCAGGGTAGGGCCTTCCTGCTGCGCCAGCAGTGCCGGTGCATCACGGTAGAAGCGGCGCAGGTCGGCCAGCATCCCCCAGAATCGGGGCGAGAGCAGGTTGCGGCGCTGGCAGAACAAGCCATCCAGCGAGGTTGCGTTGTACTCCACGCCGCTGCGCTCGCTGTGCATGGAGAAGCTCATCGTGGTCGGCTGCGATGCCACTCCCAGCTCATCGAACAGCGCGCTCAACAACGGGTAGTGCGCGGGGTTGAAGACGATGAAGCCGGTGTCCACGGCCAGATCGCGGCCATCAACCTGTACGTTGTGGGTGTGGGTATGCCCGCCGAGGTAGTCGTTGGCCTCGAATAGGGTGACTTCGTGTTCGCCATCCAGCCACCAGGCCGTGGCCATGCCGGCAATGCCCGAACCGATGATCGCGATGCGCATGTCAGTGCCCCGCCTTGGCCAGTACCCAGGCCGGAATCGGCTTGAGTCCCCTCACCAGGCCCAGCGCGGCCATCGCGCGCAGTCCATACCAGCTGATGTCGATTTCCCACCAGCGGAACCCCTGGCGAGCGGTGCCCGGGAAGAAATGATGGTTGTTGTGCCAGCCCTCGCCGAAGGTCAGCAGCGCCAGCCACAGGTTGTTACGGCTGTCATCGCGGGTATCGAACCGGCGCCGGCCGAAGCGGTGCGCCAGCGAATTGATGGTGACCGTGGCATGGAACAGCACCACGGTGGAAATGAAGAAGCCCCAGACCAGCAGTTGCGGGCCGGAGGTCTGCAGGGCAGGGGCGAACCGCTCCAGCAGCGCGCCGAGCGCATACAGCGCCACGGCCAGCAGCACCGGAACCACGGTGTCGAAGCGGTCCAGCCAGCGCAGCTCTGGATACCGTGCCAGGTCTGGAATGCGCTGCAGGTCGGTAGCGAAGGCGCCGCGGGTAAGGAACCATCCCATGTGGCTGCGCCAGAATCCGCGCTGGCGTGGCGAGTGCGGGTCCTGCGGCTGGTCGGCATGGCGATGATGATGCCGATGGTGCGCGGCCCACCACAACGGACCCCGCTGCACGCTGGCGGCGCCAATTGCAGCGAACACGAACTGCACCGTACGCGAAGCCTCGAAGGTGCGATGCGAGAAGTAGCGGTGATAGAACGCGGTGATGGCGAACATCCGGATCGCATACAGGAAGGCCGCCACCGCCACCGCCGTCCAGGACACCCCGACCCATATCACCCCAAGGCACGCCACGTGCAGCAAGGCAAAGGGCACGGCGCGCAGCCAGTCGATGCGATCTTCCTGGCCGGCATCGGCCGCTGCCGCAGCGCCTGCATCGGTATCGAACCAGCGCTGCACCGTGCGCAGCAGGCGCGTACGTCTACGAAGCGGAGGCGCGGCGGTGGCCATGGGCGGAAGCCTGTGTGGTTCGATTGCCTACCTCTACGGGTAACGATGAACATTGGATGCACCTGCGAGCATGCACTGTTCAATTCACCGGGCCGTAACATTGCACGCAGCCACCAGCGGCCGCCCCAGTTCATCGCGCATGCGCTGTTCGGGCAGCGCTGCCGGTGCCGCCGCAAAGCGCACCGTCACCTGCGGGTAGTCGCCGCGTGCATCACGCAGGTTGCTGGTGCCACGGAATTCCAGCAGGCGGCGATCGGCGTCGGCGTAGACCAGTGCAAGACGCGGGGCGACCGCACCGAACCAGGTATCGAGCTTGACCTCGATGGCCTGGGCGGCCTTGCCCTGCCAGCGCACCGGTCCGCGGTACCTCACCTGCACCGGATAGAAGCGTTGGCGCCCGGGCACCAGGAACGGCAGGCTGACCGGGGTGCCGGCCAGCACGGTCTGCCAGTGGGCGCGCACGGCGGCATCGAAGCCGGCATCGATCACCGCGTTCGCCGGCAGCGGCAATGAGCGAATCTGCGATGAGGCAGCGGCATCCTCCTTCCAGTTGACCTGCACCTGGCTGCCGTCCACCCGCACCTGGGCGGCCTGGCCGCTGCGGGTGTCCTGCAGCACGTAGCCTCGCGCCTGTGGGTCTGCCGCGGCCGGCATCTGCTTGCGGGCGAAAGGCTGGCCGCCCGCGCACTGGTACTCCACCCAGCGTTCGCCGCCATCCGCGCTGCCGCGCTGCCAATGCACCTCGCGGTAGGCTACGGCACCGTCGGCAAGGGTTGCCACGCCTTCTGAACGCAGCAGGGGCGCGGCATCGAGGGTGCAGGGCAGGCACAGCAACAACCAGGCAGGGCGCATCGGGGCGTTCCGTGGGAAGCTCGCCGGGTTGTACGCAGCGCGACGGCGGCTGGATGCACACCGGCAGTTGCCGCCGGCCTGCATCCAATCCGCCCCTGCCTGCGTAGAGAGCAAGCCCCCTTCACTCAACGGCTGCCCCCGCCGATGTACCGTCCTCCCGCCAGCCCCTTCCTTTCCTTCCACGCCGCGCGGATCGTGTCCAGTTCACAGCAGCCCAGCAACGAGCCGATGAACTGGACAGGCGAGATGGATGGTGTCGCCAGGCTGCGCGACCGTGACTGTTTCATGCGCATCTATGATCATTTCATGCCGCGCTTGTGCCTGTACCTGCGAGGGCTGGGCGCACCCGATGCCGTGGCCGAAGAGCTTGCCCAGGAAAGCCTGCTGCGCCTGTGGCTGCGCGCAACCGAGTTCGACCCCGCACAGGGGGCAGTGAGCACATGGCTGTACCGCATCGGGCGCAACCTGCACATCGACCGGGTGCGCCGCGAGCGCAGCTGGATGCAGGTACAGGACGCGGTGGAAGACGCGGCCGCCGGCGACAGCAGTGAGCGCAGCAGTGCCGAGCAGTACGCCGACCACGCGCGTCTGCGCCAGCGCATCAACGAACTGCCGGTAACCCAGGCCCGGCTTGTGCGCATGTCCTACTTCGAAGCCAAGAGCCACAGCGAGATTGCCCAGGCCCTGGGCATGCCGCTGGGCACGGTCAAATCACACCTGCGCCGGGCGTTCCTGCAACTGCAGTCGAAAGTGGGGGGCGCGCTGTGAACCCGAACCACCACCTGCACGAGTCGACCGTGATGAGCTACGCCGCGGGTGCGCTGCCGGCGCCGCTGAGCATCGTTGCCGGTGCGCATCTTGAACAGTGCCCGCATTGCCGCCAGCGCCTGCGCGAAGCGGAGGCCATCGGTGCGGCCCTGCTGGAACAGACCCAGCCGGCTGCCGCCGACGGCCGCCGGCCCGGACTGCGCGAAGCGATGCTGGCCCAGCTGGGCGATGAGGCGCCCGGCGTGGCAGCGCAGCCGCTGCGTCCGCTGCGGCCTGAGCGCCCCGAGGCCGATCCGGATCATCTGCCAGCGTCGTTGCATCCCTTCTTCGGCGATTCGCTCGGCCGCCTGCGCTGGCGCTGGATGGCACCGGGGGTGCACTGCATCCGTGCCGAGCAGATGCCGTCGCTGATCATGCTGAAGATCGCGCCGGGGAAATGCCTGCCGATGCACAGCCATGGCCGCAGCGAACTGACCCAGATCCTGCGTGGCTCCTACAATGACGCGCTGGGGTTGTTCTCGCCGGGCGATGTGGCCGATCTTGACGAGGACGTCGAGCACCAGCCCGTGACGGCGCCGGGCGTACCCTGCATCTGTGTTTCGGCACTGGATGCGCCACTGGTGTTCAGCGGTTGGCTGGCGCGCAGGATCCAGCGTTTCGTGAATCTCTAGGTATGTTCGAGGCTTCTGCATGCATGAAAGACGGCCCCTGAGGGTACTGCTGACCGGTGCCACCGGACTGGTCGGGCAGGGCGTCGCCCGTGCCTGCCTGCTTTCGCCGGCGGTTGGCCGCACCACAGCCCTTGTGCGCAGCAGTGGCCAGCTCGATACCCGCATCGAACCGGTCGTGCTGGCCGATTTCCAGCGCGCCGACAGCGTGCGCCCGCACCTGCGCGGCTTTGATGCCTGCTTCTACTGTGCCGGCGCGCCACCGGTCGGTACCCCCGAAGATGCGTACCGCAAGGTCACCCTCGACGCCACCCTGGCGGTGGCGCGGGCGTGGGCGGCAGAGAATCCAGAGGGCTGCTTCCTGTACGTTTCCGGTGCCCACGCCGATCCCGGCAGCCGCATCATGCCGCTGCGCATCAAGGGCGAGACCGAGGCCGCACTGGCGCAGCTTGCCGTGCGCAGCGTGATGCTGCGCCCTGCCGGTGTGCGTCCGGTAGCGGGAACCGGCACGCGGCATGCGGCGCTCAAGCCGCTGTATCGGTTGGGCGGCCCGTTGATGGCCGCGGCGGCACGTGTCATGCCTGCGCTGGTCACCAGCAATGAAGTGATCGGCCGCGCGATGATTGCATTGGCGCTGATGCCGGAGCCACCCGCAGTGGTCGAGTGTGCGCGGATCAATCAACTGGGTGCTGTCACCGCTGGATGATCGACCGTTGCACATGCGCTGCACATCGCGCTGCTTACAGTCGGTGTTCATCCCCTTTGCGATGCATCGACGTGAACCTGCAGCCCTCGGTTTCCCTGCCACCTCTCCGCCAGCCCACGCCTGACAGTTGCCGCTTCGACCTGCTGGATATCCATGCACTGCAGGATCCGTGCAGCGGCCGCATCGTGCATCTGTACTCACTGGTAGCGCGCTGCCTGTCCTGCGAGCTGGTGTTCAAGGCGGCGGAGGGCGAGGGCATGGTCAGCACCTCGGCCGCGCGCGTACTGCGTTGCCCCACCGGCTGTGGCGAGCAGGCTTTCACCGGCGGCGCGCTGCGCCAGTGGCAGCACGCAGCGCACGCGCGTTGAAGGGCTGGGTAGGGCCGGGCTGCGGCCCAGCCTAGAGCTGCCCGGGGTTGGCCTGCCATACCGCGAAGTTGAGCGCACTGGCGAAGCTCACCCATACCAGATAGGGCAGCAGCAACCAGGCCGCCAGCGGGCGGGCGCGATGGAAAGCGATGATCACCGCCACGATCAATACCAGCAACAGCACAATATCGGCGAAGGCCAGTGCACCCTGCTTCCAGCCGAAGAACAGCCAGCTCCACAGCACATTGACCACCAGCTGCAGCAGATACAGCCCCAATGCCGGCGCGGCCGCACGCCAGCCGCCCTGGCGCCAGACCAGCCACGCCGCCACTGCCATCAACGCGTACAGCACGGTCCACACCGGGCCGAACACACCTGCCGGCGGCGCCCATGCCGGCAACGCCAGGCCTGCATAGAAGCTCGCCGCCGAGATTGATGCGCGTGCGCCCAGTGCAGCGGCCAGAAACGTGACGGCCCCCCAACCGAAAAGACCGACAACCTGCCTGCTGGTTTTCATTGCGTGACTCCTTCAGTCATTGGCACTGCTGCGATATCGCGTTCTACGCAGGTGCGCCGCAGCCAGATGCAGCGCGCACTCAGTCGGCGCTGGCATCGGCGGCCGATTGCGCAGCGCCGGGAAGCAGCGCCGGCCGGCCGTCGAACCACTCGCGCGCGCCGGCCAGGTGCCATTGACGGCGCTGTCCATCCAGCTCGATGCCTGCGCCGAGGATTCCCCAGCGCAGGTACAGGTCACCCTTCTTGTGCTGATCGAGCAGATCCAGCCGTGCACGCAGCGAAAGACGCTCGTTCTCGGCCCGCAATCCATCCAGCACCAGGTGCCCGGGCCGCCAGCGCAGACCCGTGTGCGCATCCAGCTGGCCCGAATCAAGCAATGACAGTGCCCAGCGCGGGTAGTCGCCGCGTTCGGCGAACACCGCCAGCAACGGGCCGGCATCGCGCATGGCGAGGTCTGCCTGGGCGTCCACCTGGAACGGTGATTGCGCATCGATATCGCCACGGGCAATGGTGACCCGGCCCCACCAGGGATGTTGCCGCGGCGTATCGCCGACCTGCACATTGCGCAGCTCGACCACGCTGCCGCCCAGATCGAAACGACGCTGGCTGAAGTCGGCTCGCTGCAGCCGGGCATCAACGCGGGCGTCGCCCTGCAGGTCCAGCCCGGCAACCTGGAGGCGGGCGCGCTGGCCACGCAGACGGGCGCTGCCATTGCCGATGCGGCCCTGGGTATCGAGCTGGACATCGCCACTGACCTGGCCGGCGCCGCCCAGCAGGCGCACCTGACCGTTGCCCAGGTAGCGGTTGTAGGCGGTCAGATCCGGAATGGTCGCGTTGTTGAAACGCAGGTGCGCGCGCACGCCCTTGCGCAGTTCACGCAGGCGACCATCGCCGGTAAGCGTCAGCGCCAGGTCGCGTCCATCGAACAGCGTTGCGCCCTTGTCGTTGCCGGCGCGGGCACGGAAGGTCGGCAGCTTTACATCCAGCACCGCGCGCGTGGGGGTACCGGGCTGCAACTGCCCATGCGCGCTGGCCGTGCCCTGCATGTGTACCCCCGCCACGTCGGCCACCGCACGTGCCGAAGGAATGTCGACGCTGCTGCCGGCAGCCAGTTCCCCACGCTGTACGCGCAGGTCTGCCCGCAGCAGGCCGCCACCCTGCAGCTGGAACCACGGCTTCTGTACGAACAGCGCAGGAATCCAGTTGAGCGAAGTGAACATCCACTCGCCCTTGACCGTGCCGGACATGCGCCCGAGCACCTGGCCAGGATCGGTGAAGGGGACATGCCGCCCGGCGATGCTGAGATCCGCATCCAGCGCTGCGCCGGTACCCTCGCGTTGCGGCAGGCGCGCCTGCAGGCGGATATCGCGCGCGGCATCCAGCTGTATCGCCAGCGTTCCGCGGTCCGGTGCACCGGCGCCCATCTGCAGCGGAACCCGCCAGACTGCATGGCTGCCTGGCTGTAGCGCGCCCTGGTCCAGTGCCAGCGACGCCTGCAGCTGCCCCGGCACCGCCGCGCTGGCGATGGAAGGCTGTTGGGTGTCGGTGTCCAGGCGCAGGCCCTGGCTGCGTGCCTGAACCTCCACTGCGGCGTGCAGCAGGCCCAGCTTGGCCAGCCCGGGTGCCTGGTCGCGGTAATGCCGCGGATAGGAGAAGTCCGCCTTCAAGTGCATGTCACCGAGCAGCTGGGTACCGGCCAGGCTCACATCGGCATCGTCGAAGGCCACCTCCGATTCCAGCAGCTCCGATGGACCGCCGCGCAGCTGCTTGACAAAGCCCACCGTGCCGCTGCCCTTGCCGACGATCAGCAGCTTGGCAATACGCACGCTGCGGATGCTCTGGCTCTGGATCGCATCGAAGCGCAGCGTCCAGCCGCGATCGCCGCGCGGCGGCGAGGGCACGGCCTCGTCCACACGGGCGATTTCGGCGGCAACACCGGTGGCATGCAGCGACGGCACCCGTACTTCGCGCTGGAACAACGGCAGCAGCGCAAGCCGTGCACTGGCACGCTCGGCGCGCAGCACATACACGGTGTGGTTGACGTGGCCACGCATCTGCACGTTCCAGGCAATGACGTGACCCGGCAGCAGGGTGATCGCCGGCCCGGTGGACATCACGAACTTGTGCGGCTTGCGATTGGTGACCAGATCGAACAGCGGCGTGTTGAGGAATACGTTGCCTGCAAGCAGGTACAGCAGGTAGGCGCCCAACAGGTACGGGAGCAGTCTGCGGATGCGGCGACGCCACGGTTGCGCACGGGCGAGGGGATGCGGCATGGACCCTCGTCGAAGAGTGGGATGGCGATCACTATCGTGGATGCCGCGACGGTGCGATGTGAACGTGCGGCGCACGGCGCGTCCTATAATCGGCGGTCTCTGTTCAAGGAGGTCACGGCATGAATGCCCGGACCAGCAACGAAGGCGCAACCCAGGATGCGCCGCGCGATGCCGCCACCGCGGCATTCGACCCCACCTACACCTCGGCCAACAGCGAGGCGCGTGCAGCTGCAGGTGGCTACTCGGTCACCCTGAATGCTGGTGATGGTGCACTGAAAGTGGGCGCTGAACAGAAGCGCTCCGCATCCAGCCTGGCGTCACAGTTCCAGGGCACGTCGTTGAACATGGCCGGCATCGCCACGGCAGACGGTGGCCGCGAATACCTGTTGACGATGGAATCGGTGGTGGCTGCCAGCGTCAAGGGCGGCGGCTTCCAGGACACCAGCAGCACCGGCGTGCGTGGACGCTACCGGGTCACCCTGCCCAGCGACGCGGTGGACGTCGATCCGACCCGCATCAACCCGTTCGATCCGCACACCATTCCCAAGGGCGGCAGCGTCGCGCTGGATGGCCAGCAGTTCAACGGCACGGCGCTGGAGGGCAGCTTCCGCAACATCGCCGTGCAGAGCCAGACCACCGAGGCAGCCGGCGCCAGCTACCGGGTGGATCGCCTGGACGATGGCCGGGTACGCGTCACCACCGGTCCCAACGAGGCGGTTGAAGCATTCAATGGCCTGGGGTTCAGTGCCGGCCGTTTCAGCGCGGTTGCGGGTCGCCAGGATGCGCTTGGGCATTCGGCCGTGCGCACTGCCACCTTCAATCTTGACCAGCCCGAAGGCCGCCAGGCCTATGAACAGTTCATCGACAACGGAACCCTGGATGGCCGCACGCCCGGCGTGCAGGACCTGGCGACGGTGGAACGGCTTGGCATGAGTTCGCAGACGCGGCTGAAGGTCGGGCAGGGCGATACCTTCGGCATCGATCTGGCTGGCGCACGCAACAGCGGCGAGGTGGTGCGGGTGGGTCGCGAAGATGGCAGCGTTACCGAAACACGCAACGTGCAGTACAACGGCAACCTGCCGGCCAGCCGGGTCAGTGCCTATGCTGCCGATGGCCAGGAGGACCTGGCACAGCGCCGCTATGAATTCACCTTTGATCTGCGCGACCATGCGCAGGGCGAGCAGATTGCCAGCATGGTCAATGCGGCCTTGTTTGGCGATGCCGCTGGCGATCGCGGCCCGATGAAGGCCGGCGAGCTCAACACCCTCAGCTTCAGCCAGGCGCAGATGCGCACGCTGATGGAGCGCACCCAGTCGATGGTGCAGGACAACCCGATGCTGGGGCCGTCCTGGCAGGTGCTGGCCAATGATGGCAGTGGAAAGCCGCAGCAGGATGTGGATGCCTTCGCCACCGGCCTGGCGCGCAACCAGGGCCAGTCTGCGCAGGGCATGGCCGAGCGCATGTTCCATATTGCCGCTGCCGGTGGCAGGGATCTGCAGAAGATCGACGCCAGCGTGCAGGGCGACCACCTGCAGCAGCTGCCGGCGCCGTCACCGTTGCTGCCACAGCAGGACCCACGCAACAGTGCCAGCGCGGACCACCCCCTGTGGCTGCAGAGCCAGGGCGCGGTGGGCAGCCTGGACCGCGCGATGGGGCGCCAGCCCGATGAGATGAGCGAGCGCCTGGGCATGGCGCTGCTGGTGGCCGCCAAGGGCAAGGGCATGCAACGGATTGACCAGGCCGTGCTCAGCGACGATGGACGCTATGCGTTTGCCGTGCAGGGTGAACCGCACGCAGCTGACCGGCAGATTGCGCGCGCCGACACTGCACAGGCGGTGGCGACGCCGGTCAGCGATCAGGTGCGCGAACTGCAGCAGGCGCCGGCGCCGGTGGAAACCACGCCGCCCGCGCAGGCCAGCCAGCAGCAGGACCAGGAGCGCGAGCAACAGGTGCAGGAACAGGCAGCGCGCAGCATGGCGCGCTGATGGGAATCGACCAGTGCCGGGGGCAAGCTCACTGCACTGGCATGCGGCGCCCTCGAATCAGCCCTGGAAGCTGCCCAGCGCGGGGCAGGTCCTGCGCAGGGTTTCATCGGGCACCGTGAGGTAGCGCTGGATGGCCGTCTCTTCAATGCCGCGGCTGAGCAGGTGCCCGTGACTCCACTTGCGCAGCATGGGAATGTCGCTGGCCAGACAGGCATAGCGCGTCGCTGCCAACAGGTTCCAGTCGGTCGGGTACTGGCTGGTGATGTCCTCCAGGCCACGCCGCATCAACGGCCAGTCGACCTGCGAATGCTGGAATACTTCCTGCCCCGGAAGTGAATCGGTGGCCGACCAGTACATGCGGGCGTACAGCGCGGCACGCTGCTTCTTCGGGGCCCGCAACAGGGCGCGCTGCGCAAAGTCTTCCATCTGCTGCACGTCGCCATGCCAGTGCGGGGTGAAGTTGGCCATGACCATCAGGTACAACGGATCGTACGCTGGAAAGGCCTGGGTCCCCTCGTCGAACACCGCCATGATCCGGGAGGGTTCGCCATCCTCGCGCAGTGCGATCAGTGCCGCCATCTCGTACCAGTAGGGATCGCGCTTGGCCACGGCCTTGTTGGCCTGCAGGTAGTCCGATGCAACTGCGGTGTACTCCCGGAACGGCGCCCAGTCCTGCGCGCCCACTTCAGCGGAATAGCCGCCACCTCGATAGCTCCACGCCAGATTGAGTGGTACACGTGCCGACATGATGTGTGCCGCCGGGGAACGCGGCGACTGCTTCACCCAGCGTGCTGCCCACTCGGTCCAGGTATTCCAGTGCTGCACGTCCTGGCGCTCGGTGCCGATATGGCGCGACATGCAGATATAGAAACGCGCGATCTTGAGCGCGCCGCTGCGGTTGCGTGCGCCATCGCGAAGCTGCTCGGCCATGGCATCCAAGGCCTTGAAATCCTCACCATCCATCAGCGGCGCGATCTGCTCGCACTGGGCCTCCGAATCGGGATCTTCATCTGCACGCGCGTTCGCGCAAAGCAGTACGGACGCGCTCAACAGCGTCATGGCGAAGTGCATCCTGCGCATCGAAATCATCCTTGGTGGTGTGGAAAGCCAGGCATTACCCCGGCCGTGCCCGAACGATACAAGACCAACCGCCCCCACGCACCCATCGGTCTCGCCGGCCGCTGCCCGGCAATCCTGCCCTCGCCGGTGCGGCAGGCGGAGGAGGTGGCCAGGCGACGGTTGCACAAGGGATTGACCACGCCAGTATCCGGGCTCAGGCTGACGCCCACGTATGGCCGCCCAACGCCTCCCACCGACGTGCACTGCCATGCCGTTGCCCGGTCGTCCGCGCAGCGGGGCAGGCCGGTTCGATGCCTTCGACCACGCCTGCAGCGTCTGGTTCGCAGGCACCGCGACCCTGCACGCCGCACGCCGGTACCTGCGCGCCATGGCCGCGGCATGAGCCAGAGCCCCGAACTCCTGCGCCGCCTGCTGCGCGCGAAGGACCACATGGACCGTGCCAGCCACGAGGACTGGCCGGTAGCCCGGCTTGCACAGGTCAGCGCGGTTTCCCCGGCCCACTTCGCACGCTCCTTCAAGGAGGCGTTCGGCGTGCCGCCGCACCGCTACCTGCTCAGCCGACGCATCGAGCGTGCCGTTGCCCTGCTGCGCGACACCGATCTGGCCATTACCGAAATCGCACTGCAGACCGGCTGGACCAGCCTGGGCACCTTCGGCCGCATCTTCCGTGACATCACCGGCGACAGCCCCGGCGCCGTGCGCGAGCACGCGCGGGTCCATACGCCGCCGCCTGGGCCCGTGCCCGAATGCCACGCCCGTGCCGCCCAGCGCCCGGACCTGAAGATCGCAGTTTTGGAGAAGCGCCGCCGTGCCGGCCTTGCTAGCGTAGATTCCACCTGAGGGAGAACCGTATGACTGGCATGGTGAATGTGGTTGGCCTGTATGTGCACGACCAGGACGAGGCACTCGATTTCTACGTGGGCAAACTGGGGTTCCAGGTGCATACCGATGTCGGCAGCGGTGATTACCGCTGGCTGACCGTGCAATCGGGTGGCGCAGGCGGGTTCCAGCTGGGGCTGTTCAAGCCGGGTCCGCCGGTACACGACGCTGCCACCGCGCTGACGCTGCAGCAGATGGTGGCCAAGGGCGCGATGCCGCCGCTGGTGCTGGCCGTGCAGAACTGCCGCGCAAGCTACGCCCAGATGCTGGCCAAGGGCGTGGAATTCACCCAGGAACCGGTGGAGCGCTATGGCGCGGTGGATGCCGGATTCCGTGATCCCTCCGGCAACGGCTGGAAGATGATCGAGCGGCTGGCCCAGGACGCATCGGGGAAGGTGCAATGAAGGCGGGCGGCTGGGCGCGGCCGGTGCATCGCTGGACCTCGATCGTGTTCACGCTGGCGGTGGTCGCCAACTTCATCGCCAGGGGCGTTGGGCAGGGCGAGCCCGCAGCCTGGCTGACCTACTCGCCGCTGCCACCCTTGTTCCTGCAGTTGTTCACCGGGCTGTATCTGTTCGCACTGCATTTCCGCCGCGCGCGCTCACCGGCAATCCAGGGCGGCGCGGCGGGCTGAAAGGCGCGCGCGAGCGGGCGGGCGCCCATGCTGCGACGCAAGGTGTCAGCCACCATTCGCACTGGTACGGTCCACCCGTTGCACCACCTGCAACGGGGAGAGACCACGATGCGCAAGGTATTGCTGCTGTTGATCCTGTTGACCGGCCTGACGCCCGTTGCCTGGGCCGCCACGGTCAAGACCACCCACCGCACCGTTCCCAGCTGGGATGGAACGCCGCTCGGGGTGTTTGTCATCGAACCGCAAGGGCAGGGCACCGGCAGCTTTCCGCTGCTGGTGATGCCCAGCAGCTGGGCGGTCCCCAGCGTGGAATACGTGGGCGTGGCGCAGGCGCTGGCCAAGCGCGGTTACGTGGTCATCAGCTACAGCTCACGTGGCTTCTGGGAATCGGGTGGGGCCATCGATATTGCCGGGCCGGCCACCGTTGAAGATGTCAGTGCCCTGATCGACTGGGCGCTGGCCAACACCCAGGCCGACCCCGGTCGCATCGGCGTTTCGGGCATTTCCTATGGCGCCGGTACCAGCCTGCTGGCGGCTGCCCGCGACCCCCGCATCAAGGCGGTTGCTGCCCTGAGCGGATGGGCCGATCTGCAGGCGTCGCTGTACGCCAACGATACCCCCAGTGCCCAGGGCATCGCCTTGCTGGTCGCGGCGGGCCTGGTTACCGGACGCCCGGGGCAGGAGCTGGCCACGATCAACCGCAACGTACTGGTCGGCAACTATCAGGGCGCGGTGGAATCCTTGCTGCCGGTGGCATCGATCCGCAGCCCGGCGGCGAGCATCGATGAGATCAACGCCAACCGTCCGGCCGTGTTCCTGGCCAACGCGTTCAACGACAGCCTGTTTCCGCCGGGCCAGCTGGTGGACTTCTTCAACCAGCTGCAGGGGCCCAAGCAGTTGCAGCTGCGGCATGGCGACCATGCGCTCAACGAGGCGTTGGGTGCGCTGGGTATTCCCAACGAGGTCTACGACTCGGTGGGTGATTGGTTCGACCACTATCTGAAAGGTGCCGCCAACGGCATCGATCGCGCGCCGAGCGTGCAGCTGAAATCACAGAAGGGCAACTGGCGCCGCTACGCAGACTGGCCGGCCACCAACGAGGGTGCCACCCGCTATGCGCTGACCGCACCGGGTGGCCTGCTGCTGCCCACCGGCGGCCTGGTGGAGAACGGACGCAGCAACGGCTGGAGCTATCGCATCGGCAGTGGCCTGGCGACAGCCGCCAATTCCGGCGTGGCGCTGGTGTCGGGCTCATTGCAGATGGTCAACGTGGCACCGGGCGCGTACGTGCCCTTCATCGGTCGCACCGCCGCCGGCGTCTGGCAGGGGCCGGTCTACTGGAACGCCCGCCGCCTGGATGGGGCACCGGAATTACGCGTGACCGTGACCCCCAGCCGTGCCAACACCACGCTGTATGCCTACCTGTATGCCGAGGATGTACTGGGCAACGCCCAGTTGATCAGCCATAAGCCCTACACCCTGCGCGGTGTCGCGGCGGGGCAGGCAACGACGCTGGACCTGCGCATGGAAGCCAGCAGCTGGAACCTGCCTGCCGGCAGCCGCCTGACCTTGGTGGTGGATACCGTGGACCTGCGCTATGCCGGCATCAGCCAGCTGGGCGGGTCGGTCACCTTCACTTCGCCGGCCTCGGCACCGTCGGTGCTGAAGGTGCCGTTGCACTGAAGGGCAGGCAGCGTACCCGCCGGGACGGGTGCGCTGCCGACCACCGGGCTGCGAGCTGCGCTGCCCTCAGCTCAGGTCGCAACCGCTGGGCAGCGGCCAGCTCGCAGTGGGCAGCATGTTCTTCAGCGGCGCCGGTGCGTTGATGGCCACATAGCCTGCGCCGAGCAGCTCTTCCAGATCGGCGATGGTCACCAGGTAGTTGTCCAGGCTGCCCAGGCCGGCCTCATTGGGAATGATCCAGCTGATTGCCTTTGCCGTGCCGGTGGCCGGGTCGGTGGTGATGATCGTCTTCCAGAAGAATTCCGGGGTTGGAATGCCGTGGCTGGCCAGGAAGTAGTCATTGGCTGCATCCCCGTACACCACTCCGCCGTAGACATCGACCGGGGCGATATCGCGGTAACACTCGGCCACGTTCTCGGCCTTCACCCAGATGCCCTGGTTGAAGCCGGACACCTGCGGAACGATGTTGCTCATGTAGTTGGCGCGACGGATGTAGGTCGCGCTGTAGTCCATGTGATTGGAGGTGACCAGATGGCCACGGTCGTAGCCTGATCGCACGCTGGCATAGGACGCCGTGCTGCCCTGGCCCACGCAGCCGGCGGGCAGGTCCGGGTCCTTGTAGAAGCTCGACGGCCGGGCCGCCGAGCCGGTGTCGGCCAACAGGGTGTACTCGTAGCGGGTGGCGCTGTGGAGGCTGCAATCATAGGTGAGCACAAAGCCACCCTTGTTGAGGGTGACCACCTGCGCCTGTGCGGCGCCGGCCACGGTGCTGAGGGCGAGGACAAGAAGGAACGTTGCAAGGCGCATTGCGCTTTCTCCAGTGATTTCTTCAGGGCGCAGCCGGCCGCCGCACAGGCAGGGCCTGCGTCGTGGATGAGACTGCGGTGAGGGGTATCTGCAAGCGATGCTGCGAAGTGCGACTGCGCTTGCCTGCCACGGGGTGGCGCGCAGTGCAGCAAGCGTCATGTGCAGACGCGTTTGGCGTCAACGACGAATGTCTGAAGATGTGACTGGGCGCATGCACTGCATGCGTGTCAGGCCGTCATGCCCGCAGCTGACATCGCCGCATGCTAGGTGCTGGCGGGGGCGCGGCAGCGCTTCCAGCGTGAGGCGCCACGCGCATTGAACGGGGCCGTGTGGCCCCTTGTGGCAGCGAGGCCGTAGCAGCACACTGCGCGGCACGCTTCCAGTCAGGACATTGCCGCATGAACCTACGCATCACCTGCCAATGCGGTGAAAACGCTGTTGAACTGCATGGAGCGCCCGTTGCACGGGCCAATTGTCACTGCACCACCTGCAGGGATTTCTACGGGGCTGCCATGCTGTCTGCCACCGCGTGGGACCGCGCATCCGTAGTGCCTGCAGCCACGAACACCACGCATTTCCAGCATCCCGCCAAGCAGCTTTCCAAGACTTTCTGCCGGCAGTGCGGCGATGTGCTGTTCGGCACCAATCGCCTGGGCCTGTATGTGGTGCCGAATGCAGTCGTTGCCCGGGCCGCAGGCGGCGTGCTGGACGCGGCCCTTGTGCCCACGATGCACTTGTTCTATCGCGAGCGCGTGATCGATGTGTCCGATGCGCTGCCCAAGTATCTCGATGGCTGGGATGGCCCGGTGCACGTGGCCTGACCCGCAGCCAATACCCGCGCTGCGGATGAACTGGACCGGCAGTTCCGCGAGAGCGACCACTGAAGCGGGGCCGGGTGCCGCACAGGTCGTGCTCTACAGCGTAGCCTGTGCCTGCAGCGTATATACCCACGCATCCGGGCGCTCGGACAAGCCGGAAGGGCGGGTTACATACTGTACCGACGGCCGCAGCACCAACCACGGCAGTACCTGCATGCCGTAGTTCAGTTCGATCATCTGTTCGCGGGTCTGCACCGGCGCCCCGGTCAGGCGCTGGTAGTCACCCAGCCGACGCGAGAAGTCCAGGCGGGTCCAGGCGATGCTGAGTGCATCGTCTTCGCGGGCGCGCAGCGGGCCACGCCAGCTCAGGCCCAGTTCCCACGAACGGCGC
The DNA here is from genome assembly GCF_056759755.1 of Stenotrophomonas sp. STEN046. Lineage (NCBI taxonomy): Bacteria > Pseudomonadati > Pseudomonadota > Gammaproteobacteria > Lysobacterales > Lysobacteraceae > Stenotrophomonas > Stenotrophomonas sp. STEN046. The sequence continues at coordinate 234,764 of NZ_JBRRDR010000001.1, read as the reverse complement.
AGCGGGCCGGTACGCACATCGGCCTGGGTGGCGATGGCGAATGCGGAGATGCCACGCACCGTTTCTGCTTCCGGCTTCCAGACGCGCTGTGCCAGCTGGATGTATTCCCCGCTGCGATGCGAGGCCTGGCGTGCATCCGGGTTGCCCAGCACGTTGGCGTTGGAGGTGTCCCAGTAGTAGCCGATCTTGTAGGTGCCGCCGTAGTCGCGCTGGCTGTGGCCGTGCACGTAGCCAAGCTCCACCGGGAAAAACAGCCCTGTGTTGCCGTCCAGTGCGACCTTGAAACCGTTGTTGGACTGCTTGCGGCTGGGGTTCACATCGAAGATGCCGGTCTGCGCATACCAGCCGGAGGGGGCGCTCCACTTCACCCGCAGGCCCCACTGGCCGGTCGGGTTGTCCAGCCAGCCCGAACTGTAGATCGGGCCCAATGGATGGCCGCACTGGCCGTTGTTGTTGAAATTGCAGGTGTAGGGCAGGCCGCCGAAGTCATTGCCCATCGAGAAGAAGCCACCCTTCAGGCTCAACCGCGCGGCCATGAACGACCGCTCGTAGGAGACCTCGTTGAGCCGGAAGTTCTGGCCCTGGCCCCAGAACGCCTGGTTCTGTATGTAGCTGCCGGTGTAGCGATCGTTGGCGGCCTGGCCGAAACGGTCCGACAGCACCACGCGCAGCGTGCCGTCAAAACCCAGCGCTTTGCCGGTGTCGATCACCGCGCCCAGATCGATGTGGGTGGCGGTGGCGGCACCGGAACCCCGATAGCCGCCATCGGCGTAACTGGAACCGATCACCACGCGTGCATTGGGAGTGATGCCGCGATCCTGCAACCAGTGGCGCAGTGCGAGATCCTGGCTGAGCGGAATCTGCTTGACCGATTCGACCGGCTTGGAGGCCGTGCTTTCGCCGGCCATTGCCGGCAGGCTCGCGCCCGCCACGCCGATGGCCAATGCAAGGGGTACAACACGTACTGTCATGCCTGCTTCCTCCGGGCTGCCCTGCGGCGCCAGATCCAGATCGCCACCAGCAGCGCCAACAGGCCCGCCAATGGCAGGCCTATGCTGGTCAGTGTCATCAACAACGGACGCGGGCCACCGGCACGTGCCACTTTTACATCGGCCACCCCCACCGAGTCGCCCGGACCGAACTGCTGCCGTACGTAAGTGGCCAGGCTGGCCACTTCTTCGTCGGTGAGCGGCTGCACGTACGAGCCGGTCGAGAAGTGCGGCATCAGCACATGCTGGCCGTCCACTTCGCGGTCCACGCCGGTCAGGATGGTGGCCACCAGGTTCTGCGGCGTCGGCGCGCCCACCGTGGTGTTGTGCACCAGCGAGGGGTAGTACTGGTCGCGACTGCCTTCACCGCGGGTGCCGTGGCAGCTGGCACACACGTTGTCGTACAGCACCTGGCCATTGCCCAGCGGCGCAGCCACGCCGCGGATGGCCGTCTCGCCCTGGGTCGCAGCGGACGCAGCGCGCAAGGGCCAACTGTATGCAGGCTGCTTCGCGGCGGGGTCGGCCACCGCCGGCACCGTGCGCAGGTAGACCACGATGGCCGAGATGTCCGCATCGGTCAGTTTGGACAGGCTGTGGGTGATCGCTTCGGCCATGCCGCCGCCGGCCTGCGCCTTGCTCGCCACCTTGCCGGTCTTCAGGTACTGCGCGATTTCCTGGTCGGTCCAGCTGCCGATGCCGCTTACCTTGTGGGAGGTGATGTTGGGCGCATACCACATGCCCAGCGAACCGCCGGACAACGCCTTGCTGCTGTCCTCCTGCATCAGCAGGCCACGCGGACTATGGCAGCTGGAGCAGTGTTCCAGCGCTTCGACCAGATAGGCGCCGCGGTTCCATTGTTCGCCGCGGCCGGCGTTTGCCGCGAGCGGCGTCTTGTCCAGGAACAGCGTGTTCCAGCCAGCCATCGACAAGCGTACGTTGAACGGGAACGGCAGATCGGTGGACGGTGACAACTGCTCCACCGGCGCCACGTCCTGCATGAAATAGGCGTACATGTCGCTGATATCGCGATCGGTCAGCTTCGCGTAGGCGGTATAGGGCATGGCCGGATACAGGTGTGCGCCATCCTTGCGGATACCCTCGCGCACGGCACGGGCGAAGTCGGCTTCGGTGTAGGTGCCGATGCCGAACTTCTTCGAGGGCGTGATGTTGCTGGCCCAGATCGCGCCCATCGGCGATTCGATGGCATAACCGCCGGCAAAGGGCTTTCCATCGCCGGGCTTGGTATGGCAGGCCATGCAGTCGGCCGCCGTGGACAGGTAACGGCCACGTTCGGCGGCTTCATCGGCACGCACCTGCGGCGCATGCGCGGCGGCTGCGATAAGTACGGCGACCAGCAGCGCCCTCACAGTGCACGCTCGATGGCATCGGCGGCCTTGATGCCCAGTGCGGCCATGGTCAGCGTGCTGTTCACCACGCTGGCCGACACCATCGCGCTGCCGCCCGGCAGCCACAGGTTCGGATGGTCATGCGCGCGGCAATCGGCATTGACCACCGAATCGCGCGGATCACTGCCCATGATGGTCGAACCCATGATGTGGTTGTTGGCATTCAGCGCGGTGGTGATTTCGAATTCTTCGGCGTTGAACAGCGTGCCGATATGCCGCAGCTGATCGCAGGCCTTGTCGTATCCCTTGCGGGCATAGTCACCCAGCGAATAGTGGATGTCCGGGCAGGCCAGGCCCAGGCCGTCCGTGCGGGTAGCCGACAGGGTGAGGCGGTTGCTCGGGTCCGGCAGCGGCTCCAGGCTGATGGAGAGGTCGACGCCGTACACCGCGCGACGGCGGATCTCTGCATCCAGTGCATCGCCCACTAGGCCCATCTTCAGCGCCTGCTGGGTTGCGACCGGCACGCGGCTGATGTTGTTGAGGATGATCTTGTTGGCCGAGTATTCGCTGCGGAAGGCGCCGTCACGCGGGCCGACCATGCAGCTGGACTGTGCCGGGCCACGCCCCAGCCAGATCGGCCGGTCGGCCAGGAACGAACAATGGAAGCCGGAGTGATCCATCATGTTCCGGCCCACCTGATCGGAACTGTTGGCGATGCCGCCGGGGTTCTGTTCGTTGGCGGCCAGCAACAGCAGTCGTGGCGTTTCCAGTGCATTGCACGCGATCACGAACTGCTTGCCGGTGGCGATGTGGCTGCCGCGGTTACGGTCATACCAGTGCACGGCGGTGACCCTGTTGCCTGCATCGGTGTCGATGCGGTAGACCACCGCTTCGTCCAGCACCACCGCGCCCACTTTCTCGGCCGCTTCCACCGTGTGGATGCCGTTGTACATTGCCCCGATCGGGCAGATCGGCTGGCAGTTGTTGTTGCCGCAGCAGGCGGGGCGCTCGTTCCAGGGCTGGATCATGCGGCCCTGCGGGATCGGCACCAGGTTGTAGCCGTGCGGGTTGACCACTTCGGCAAACGTGGCATCGCCATGCCCCCACGGGATCATGTCGGCCAGGTAAGGCCTGGAACGTTCCTGCGGGCTCTGCCGGGCCGCATCGTTGGGGCCGGACACACCCATGGCTTCCTCGGCACGGCAGTAGTACGACTCGATCTCGTCATAGCTGATCGGCCAGTCACGGCCTACGCCGTAGGCGGTCTGCATCTTGAAATCCACCGGCAGGTGGCGCCAGCACGATGCGGCCCAGTGCCAGGTGGTGCCGCCAACGGCCTTGATGAAGCCTTGGCGGAAGCTGCTGGCATCGGGGCCACTGAGGGCCACGTAATCGTTGGGCGGAAAGTACAGGGGGGCCGTTGCCAGCGGCGACTGCCGGTACGGACCCTGGAAGTCGCTGCCGATGCGCCGCTCGAAGCTCGCATCGCGCCAGTTCTGCACGACCTCGGCGCGGTCCAGCCGCGGCCCGGCCTCGAGCACGACAACCGAGCGGCCAGCCGCAGCCAGTTGCTGGGCGACCAGGGCGCCAACCACGCCGGAACCAACGACGATGACATCAGCATCGACGTTGCCGTCGGTGAAAGTGGGTTCTTTCATGAGGATCGCTCAATGAGCGCGATGCCGCAGCACCACGCGGAATTCAGGGCATACCGGTACGAAGCAATCAGCCGGCGACAACGGCCGGCGGTGGCGATGCCACCCACCAGCCTGGGCCGCCCATTGCATAGGTCTGCGGGAACAGTCCATCGGCAACCGGACGCTGCATCAGTGCATCGCGATAGGCCACGGTCACCGCAGAGACGCCCTTGCCGACGGTGCCGGTGTACCAGGCCGCGGTGATGGCGAGCATCGCATCACGCCCGGATTCAGTGGCAGCGGCAAGAATCGCCTGTGGCGAGGCGTTGGCCTTGGCCAGACGGGTCAACTCGGGCAGTGCGGCCACGGTGGCCGGCTGCTGTTGCGCCAGTGCATCAAGGATGCGGCTGGAAACATGCCGGTCCAGGTCCTGCTTGCCGGTCAGCGCCGTGCTGAGCTGCAGGAACGCCTCCTGTTCGGGGCTGTAGCGCTGGAGTGGTGCATTGAACGTTGGCTGGGTTGCGGCAGCACTTGAGTCGCTGCGGCGGCAGGCCGCGAGCAACGCCATCGACGCAGACGCCATCAAGAAGCCACGGCGGGAGAGAAAAGGGCGTTGCTGGGCGCCTGCCTGACCGTTGCTGTTGTCCACGGATCGATTCCAAGGCGGTAGGGGCAGCAGCATGGTTGCAGTACATGAACGCGCAATCAATTGCGCAGGCTAATAGTTGCAATTCGGAGGTATTTCCATGGATCGCACGAATGCTTTGCAATCAACGGCTTGGGTGCTCGTGCCGGATGCTGCGGTGGCGCACTGCATAAATGAAACAGGCCGTTTGCAGAGTGGGATGGTGGAGCGCATGTGAAGAGAAGGGCCGCCTGCTGCCAGCGAGGACATTGGACCACTGCAGGTAGCGCGCCTCTGCATCATTCGCACCGCCCACCCGCGGTGATGGCGCAGGCGATGATCGATCAGCCCGACGACATGCTTCCGATCGCTGCGTGGCAATGCGCCATGGCATCTGCGCCGCGTGATTATCCTTCACGCAAACGGATTATCTTCACTTTCATCTTTTGCGACGCCGCGCACGAAACTTCGATAATTTCGGATCATAATCCCGGCCAACTGCAGAAGCGGATGCAAGGTCCGCCATCCAGCCGGAGCGCAATCATCCGGCCCAGTGCAGATGCGGGGAAATACGCTCGGCGCGATACGAATGCAGGTTCATACGTACGTCCAAATGCGAGGGGGCAGGGGATGCGCACGCGAACGCTTGGAATGCTGGCCGTCGGCACGGTTGCCTTGTTGGGTTTCGAAGGCGCCGCGTTTGCCGATATGCCAAGGAACATGATCTTCTTCATGCCGGGCACCGACTGCCCCAAGGGCAGCAGCCGGCTTGCCAACGCCAACGGCCGCATGCTGCTGGTGGCCAACGATGCCGGCGCGATCGGCTCGACCTACGGAAAATCGCTGGCCGACCGCGAGGATCGCAAGCACAAGCACAAGGCAACGGTGTCGACCAAGCTCAACGAGCACTCGATTTCCGCTGCCAGCAGCTGCTGCAACAGCCAGTCGACCCGCAAGGGCGAACACTCGGCAACGCTGGATACCGATGAGGCCGCGTCCGCGCTTCCCTTTGTTCAACTGCTGGCCTGCAAAGTCGATTAGCACGCACGCCTGCACGCGCGTTTTCCACCGGGATGCTTGTCCTTTGCTTCCACCTACATCAACAGGTGCGACATGGCTATCACGCGTCGGTTACATCGGTTCTTCCTGCCCGCGGCCCATGCAGGCCTCCTTCTTTGCGTGATGGCGCCGCCGTTGGCAGCGGCAGCCGATGCAATGCCACTGTTCACCCAGGCCTATTTTGCCGGCACCTGCCCGGAGGGATGGATCGGCGTGGACGGTGCCAAGGGCCGCTTCATCGTGCCGGCGCCGCTGGGGGCCGGGGTGGGGGGCTTTGCGGGCGAAGCGCTGGATGGCAAGAAGGCGCCTCAGCACAAGCACCAGCGCATCGAAGGCAAGATATCGCTGCCATCGAAGAATTTCGTGCTCATTGGCGGCTGCTGCAACGGCAGCCTGGGTGATTCGGGCAACTACGATATCTCCGGGGCGTCCGACGAAGCCACCGGTGACCTGCCGTATGCCCAGTACGGGCTTTGCATGAAGACCACGCCTGACGATGGCTCGCCGGTTCCATCGGGAGTGATGACCTTCATGGCGCAGACCTTGTGCCCTGCAACCTGGAGCGTGGAGAACGCGGTGGCCGGGCGCTACATCGTTGCGCTTCCCGACAACGGCACGCCTTACTACCAGTTCGGCGGCAAGCCGCTGGAGCCCAGTGAAGTGCGCGCACACGCACATGGCATCCAGGGCAAGATTTCATTCGACGGCCATGACATCGCCGGCGCCAGTGGCTGCTGCGCCAGTGGCTACGCATCCAAGGGCGACTTCAGCGTGGTGGATGCCAAGACCGTGCCCGTTACCACGCAGCCGTTCGACAGCGCCGTGCAGGCGCCGTACTACACGGCCTTGATGTGCCGCAAGAACTGATGCCAGACAGACAGGCGCAGGGAGAGCACCATGACGCGGATACCGTGCGACAGCGAACGCGGACAAGCACCCCCTGCGCGATCGCCTGACGATGCCGTTGGGCCGCACCCGTCCAGCGCGTGCAGCCGCAGCCTGCGCGCCGTTGCGCGCGTACTTGCCACGATGTGCCTGGCCGTTGCCACCGGTGCGGCGGCCGAAGATGTACGCCCTGGCGAGACAGACCCCATCAACAACCCGAAGAAGCTCACGCTGTTTCCGGTCAGCACGGTCGGCCTGCTGGCCAGCCAGAATTCCTCGCTCTACAGCGACCTGTTCGACTACGCAGCGGCCGACGCACAGCTGAAGCAATGGACGGTATCGGCGCAGAAGCTGCAGGCTGGTGATACCTGCCAGCAGTCACAGCGCAGGCGCTTGGGTCATGGCCGGGTGTCCACGCCGGAGTTCGAACAGGCGGTGTGCATGACCAATTTTGGCCTGACCGTCTACACCAGCCCGCTGAAGATCAACGATGGCAGCCGCGCAACGCTGTCCTTCCCCAGCCCCTCCACCAGCGCGGCAGGGCGCAACTTCGACCTCGCCATCGGCGAACTGGTGCGTCGGCCCAGCCAGGACGAGCAACCGCGTCAGGCCATCGTCGCGGCATACGCCAACCTGGAGAACCGGCTGCAGATCGATGTGATCATCTGGGTGCCCGAAGCTGGCCAGCCGCCGAAAGCGGGCGCGCAGGGCAGGCTGGAATTGGCCGCCTCGTATGTGGGCCCGGCCGACGAAGCGCCAACCGGTGACGTGGCGGTAGCGCTGGGCGATTTCATGAATGACGGCACGCTGCAGATCATCAGCGCGGCCGATGCCACGGCCAGCCCGGGGCCCGGCCGGGTGCGCCTGGCTGCCTATCGCTACGCCAGCGATGGCGGCACCCACACACTGCAGCGCGTTGGCTCAGCCTATGCCTACGACGTCGCCGAAGGCAGGCCGAGCTCGCTGGCGCTGGCTGCGGCCGACTTCACCGGTCGCGGCCACGAGCAGTTCATCATGAGTTATCTGGTGCCGCGCGATGCCAGCACCCAGCAGATGGCGCTGGTGTACTTCGACCCCGCTACGCTGGATCGGATCGGTCCGGCCAAGGACAAGGCCGTGGTGGGCCCGGTCGCGGCCAACACCTACGCCGACATCGCAACGGGGCTGTTCAAGTTCGACCCCAAGGCAACCGCATCGGTACGCGATCCGTTCTTCCGGCGGCAACTGGCGATCGCCTATGTAGCACCGGATTCACGGGTGCTGGGCAGCGTGCTGCAGGTCAATGATGGCGATCCACCCCGCCTGCAGATGGGGCCGACGGCACAGTTTTCGGCGCAGAAGATGCCGGCGGCAACCCCTGCGCTGGGGCCGTTGATCGCGGCGGGCAACTTCATCGGCTTCAAGAACGATGGCGTCGATCCGCGCCACCAGATTGCCGTTGCGCTGCCCGGCCGTGGTCAGCAGCCCGGCCGGATCGTGCCGGAACTGGTTGTTGCCCGCGTCAACAACGAGACGATGGCGATCGATCCGGTGTACAGCCATCGCATGCCGAACTACGAGGCCAGCGGCCTGGTCTTCGGGGTACCGATCGTGGCCTATGACCGCGGCGGTGATTCGTTGTACCTCGGCAATCCGGCCCACATCACCATCCAGGACATGATCGATCCACAGTACGTGGTCGGCATGCCGCCGCGTCACGTCGATGCACTGCCGGTGCCCTCCGGCGAACAGCCCTATACGATCGTCAACCTGTTGGGCATGTCCGGGCCATCGTCGTTCAATGTGACCCTGCGCGACAGCGCCGACAACACGCTGACCGAAACATCGACCAACGCCAGCTCGGCCCGGTTCGGCAGCGGCACGACCCAGACCGTGGGCAGCACGGTGGGCGGCGGCTTCATGAACATCGCCAACTTCGAGGCCTCGCTGTCGGTCAGGGCCGGTGTTTCGTACGAGACCAACAGCATGGAGCGCAACCTCAACAGCGCCTATCAATCGGTCACCACGCAGAAGGCGGCGACAACCACCCAGGATGACCACCTCGTATTCAACATGCGCCTGCTGGATATATGGCGGTACCCGGTGTACGGGGTGAACCAGAAGCGTTCAGACCGTTTTCCGTTCTACGACATCGTCATTCCCGGGCAGATGATGGAGTACAGCGGCGGCGGCCTGAACTACGACTGGTACAACCCTTCGCACCAGAATTACAACGCCATCAGCTATCCCGAAATTCCGGCACAGGGCCTGTTCGCCACCGACATCGGTAAATTCAGTTACAGGAATGAAGCCGGCAAACAGGTGGAAGTGGCAGGCAAGCCGCTCAACAGCCCCATCGCGCGTGCGTTCGACGGCAATGCGCAGAGCTTGAGCCTGGATTACACCACCGAGTCGGGGTCCAGCAGCGAGAAATCGTTCTCCTACTCACTCAGCAGGAGCCTGGATATCACCACCGGTTTCCGGGCATCGGCGGACGTGCGCATGTTCAGCGGCAGTGCGAACTACGAGGGCACCGTCAGCCTGTCCGATACCTCCAGCTGGGAGAGCAGCGTGGTGTCCCAGCGCACCATGCGCAATTCGCGCGGCATCACCCTGGAACAGCCGGATGTCACCGGCATCGCATCGATGGCCTACCACTACCAGACGCTGATCTACGTCACCGGCAACGGCGGCATCAAGGTGGCGCATGGCACCGATTTCCTGCGTTCCAGCGGCGGTGCCCGCTGGTGGAAGAACACCTATGGGGGGCGGCCCGATCCGGCGCTGAACCTGCCGTGGCGAATGGCCTACGACCCGATGCAGGGTGCCTGGACGCTGGCGCCGGAGGATGCGTACTTCCGCCTGCGCGGGCTGAAGATCACCGAAGCGCTGCCGGACGCGGTGACGGGGGAGTACGCGCCGCTGCTGGGCGGCGTTGATGCGGGCACCAAGGTCAGGCTGGTGGTGCCGGTGCACAACAACTCCCTTGATACCGCCGCGCAGAAGGTCGTTGTCGCCTTTGCTTACCACGCACGCGCGGCGGACGCCGACAGGCTGGCCCATGGCAAGCGCGTGAAACCGGGTGAGGAAACATTTGTCGAGTTCGCACGCTCCAAGCCGATCACCATCGCGCCACGTGCAATCGCCAATGTCGAGGCGCTGTGGGATACCTCCCGGCTTGGCGGCAGTGATGCCGGCATCGCCTATGACATCAAGGTCACCGTGGATCCTGACGACACGATTCCCGACAAGCTGCACGGGTCGGACCCGGCAGCGGGCGCGCAGACCATCGGGCGCTGGCCCTGGAATGGCGGCTTCTGGATCTTCAACACCACCGCTGCCAGCGCCGCCGATGTCGCCGGCAAGCGTCGGGCGCCGCAGGCGCCACGCCTGGCGTTGCGCCTGCCGCCGCCAGCGGCAGCGGCGACAGGCCGGGGCAGGGCGGCTGCAGATACCGTCACGGTAACCATCGACATGCCCGTGGCGGACCGGTCGCTGCGGCGGGTGGTGATCAGCGGCGTGGATGCGGCCGGCAAGCACATCGCGCTGGCCTCGCGTTCGCTCTACGGCCTGGGCCCGGGCCAGCATCAGTTCGACATTGCGCTGGGGGCGCCCGATGCACTCGCCGGGCTGTCCTCGGTGAATGCCTGGTTGTCGTCGGGTGCGTTGCGTGGCGAGCCGCACGGCGGCATCGGTGCTGCGCTGGTCGGAGCGGCCGGCCCGGAAGCGAAGCAATCCCGTCCAGCACAGAAGGAGAAATAGCGCGTATGGCGCAGCAGCGGAACATCGACGTCAACTCAATCAGGAGTACTCCAATGAAAGCGATCTTCATGGCTGCGGTGCTGGTGATGGGCGCCATTCCCACCGCCAACGCGGTGCAGTGCTACCAGGGCAAGGCAACGGTGAAACAGTCCGCGCCCGCGAACATGTGCACACCCAAGGAAAAGGGCTATGCCAATACCGGCAAGGGCCCGCTCACGCATGCTGGCTGCACCGCTGCCAAGAACCAGGCGGCGGGCAAGCTCAGGCCACGTCTGCAGCAGTCATGCCGTGCGTACGTGCAGACCAATGAGCCGTGCACCGTCATCGAGCTTCCGGCCTGTACCTGAGGCGGGGGCTGCACCGGAGCCGCGGTGCATGCGGGGCGGCAGGGAACAGGTTGGCCCGGGGCGGTGTGCCTGGGCCAGTTCAATGGCACGCCGGGCGCAGCCATGCGCCGCGGTGATCGCAACCAGGAGAGTGCGATGAGCGACTGCAGAACATTCAACGGTGTTACCGAAGCCATCTTCAGTTGCGTCAAGAAGAAGAGCTTCGATGAACATGGCACCGTCTACGAGCCGGCGAACGGCAACCAAGGCAGGGCCACAACGAAGGTGCCGGTGGTCGGCACCGTCATCGTCAGCTTCAACTTCGATCCGGGCACCGCGGCCATCACCTACTGTATTGTTTCCAAGCCGTGGATCGTTTCCGCCAGCCAGGTCTTCGATGGCGTCGGCGATACCATCAACAGCTGCCGCAAGCAGTAGCCCGCCCCTTCAGAGCAGCAGCAGCGCTGCAATCAGGGCGGGTGGCATCACCAGCGCGCCGATGGCAAGAAAGCGCAGGCCGCTGACCTGCACGCCCTCGCGGCGCAGTGCCACCAGCCACAGCAGGGTGGCCAGCGAACCGGTCACCGACAGGTTCGGGCCCAGGTCCACGCCGATCAGCAGCGCGGCGCGGGTCTGCGCGGGAAGCTCGGCCATCTGCCCCAGCGAACCCGCAGCGAGCCCCACCGGAAGGTTGTTGGCCACGTTGCTGAGCAGTGCTGCGCTCGCCCCAGCCAGCCACGATGCCTGGCTGGGTGAGGTGCGCGCCAGCGCTTCCAGCGCGTCGGCCGCGGCGCGTATCACCCCGGTCTGCGCAACCGCTTCAACCAGTACGAACAGGCCCGCCACCAGCGGCAGCACCCCCCAGGAAACATGGCGCAGCAGGGACAGGGGGCTTCGGCGCTGCTGCACGGTCACAACGGCCACGCTCGCGGCGCCAGCGCAGAAGGTCGCCAGCCCCAGCGGGCCATCGAGCGCAGAGGTCAGCAGCAACACCGCGCCGGTGACGGTCACGCCGATGGCGCTCAATCGACCACCTGCCGACAGTGGGCGGTACGCCGGCGATGCCGTGAGCGGCTGCGCGATGTCGCGCCGATGGACCCAGCGCAGCACCAGATAGGTTGCGGCGATGGCGGCCAGCGAAGGCAGCGTGAACTGCGTCAGCCAGGCCGACAGCGGCGGCATGTGGCTGCCAAACACCACCAGGTTGGCCGGGTTGGAGATCGGCAGCACGAAACTGGCGGCATTGGCGATGAACGCGCAGACGAACAGATAGGGCATCGGGCTGGCCTTGGCCGCACGGCACGCGGCATAGACTGCCGGCGTGAGCACCACGGCGGTGGCATCGTTGGACAGGAAGATGGTGACCACCGTGCCCACCAGGAACACCAGGTCGAACAGCCGCCGGCCCGAGCCGCGTGCGTGCTGGACCGCGTACAGGGCCAGCCAGTCGAACAGGCCCTCGCGCCGCGCCAGCTCGGCCAACACCATCATGCCGATCAGGAACAGGTACACATCCGTGCCTTCGGCAACGGCGCCCAGCGCGGTGCCCAGCGGCAGCAACCCGCAGGCGGCAAGCAGCACCGCCGCACCCAGTGCCCATACGTACTCCGGCACGCGCCAGGGTCGGAAAATCACGCCGCCAGTGGCAACAGCAGCGACCAGCCAGATGATCAACGACGAAAGCGGAAAGGACATGCGGTGCTCTTGATGGCTTCAGGGGCAGGCGGATCTCGATGACGCCCGCGTTCCGGGTGACCGCGGCGCCAGCAGAAGGACCGGAATGGCAATCACCGCCAGCGCTGCGAAGGCGGCATCATACCCGGCCCGTCGATGCGCCAGCGAGGGGCTGCAGGCGGCGCCGGCCGAGGTGTTATCCGTACTTCATCGTGATGATGGCGTGGTGCACCGATACGCGGCGGAAATCTGACGCTGTTTGGTCTGGCCACATGCTTTGCTACTCTCGCTGGCGGCGCCGGTTCAGGCATGCGCCATGCGAAGTCTTCCAGGTCTGCTTGTGTAGAGAGGGGTTGCGAAGGATGAGAACCAAGCCTGGACACCCCAGGTTCCAGGACGCGGCACGCCGGGAGAAAGTAGCCGCGATTCTGTCGCTCACCGGTTTTTCCTGCATCAGCGTGGGCCTGGCATGGACGGCCTGCTACCTGTATTTCGGGCGCGCGGAACTGTCGGTCGTCTTCATCGTGCTGGTGGTGGTGGGCGTGCTCGCACTGTGGCGCAGCCGGCGCAGCGATGGCAGCTCGCTGCTGGTGGTCGCGCACGGCATCTTTTTCGCCATCTGTGCCATCGCGTTGATCGATGCGTCCATTGCCTGGGTACCGCGCTCGGTTCACCTGTTCCTGCTGCCACTGGCTGCGGGGGCGGCATTCACCTTCGAGCCACGCGAACGCTACGGCTCGACCGTCCTTCCACTGCTGTGCCTTGCCACATTCGTGGCCTTTGCCACCGGTGCCCTGGACCGGCTGGCGCCTGGCATCTCGCCGCCGCTGCAGGTGCGCGCCGTGGGTGCGATCACCAACACCACGCTGTCGATGGCACTGCTGGCAGCGATCTTCGCCATCTACCGCCGCGACAGCGGCAAGCGCCTGCGGCTCGAGCGCGAACTGGGCCGGGCCGTGCGCAATGGCGAAATCCAGGTGCACTACCAGCCGCAGGTGCTCGACAATGGTGCCGTCACCGGTGTCGAAGCCCTGGTGCGCTGGCGTCATCCATCAGGCGATCTGCTGCCGCCGGATACCTTCATTCCGCTTGCCGAAGAAAGCACGTTGATTCGTGACATCGGCCTGGAAGTGCTGCGGCAGGCCTGCCAGACCCTGTCGCAGTGGTCTGATGATCCTGGCCGGAACAACCTGCGGGTTGCGGTCAACATCAGCCCGGCGCAACTGCTCGATGATGCATTCGTAGCGGCCGTCTGCGCTGTCATCCAGTCGGCCGGTGTGCGCCCGCAACTGCTGGAGTTCGAACTGACCGAGTCGGCACTGTGCCTGGATGCCGCGTCGGTCATCCGCAAGATGAAGGCGCTTGAGTCGTTCGGCGTGGCCTGGGCGCTGGACGATTTCGGAACCGGCTATTCATCGCTGGCAACGTTGCGGACCCTGCCGGTGTGCAGGATCAAGATCGATCGGCAGTTCGTCGACGAAGCCACAAGCCAGGAACGTGCGCAGAAGCTGCTGGGAAAGATTGTCGAAATCTCCCATGTGATGGGCATGAGCGCGCTGGCCGAGGGGGTCGAAACAAGCGCGCAGCGTGATCTGCTGGTTGGCCTGGGCTGTCGTCATTTCCAGGGTTACCTGTTTGCCCGGCCCATGCCGCGTGCCGCGCTGGAGACCTGGCTGCAGGCCCGCCCGTCGCAGTAGCAACAACTGCGGCGGCGGTCAGCCCTTGCCGGACGCAGCGGCGGGCGGCTCTACCGTGGCGGTACCCGCCATCAGCGCCTCTGCCAACCCTCGATAGATCGGCACGCGGCAGACCAGGCCTGATACACCGCGTGCAATCAGCACCGTGGCCAGGATGGGCAGCAGCAGGTCGCCGCTGTCGGTCAGCTCCAGTGAAATCACCGCCGAGGTCAACGGCGCCTGGGTAACGCCGGTCAGGTAGGCACACATGCCCAGCAGGACGAACGCGCGCGAATCGACCGCCGGCATCAATACCGCCAGGTTGTGGCCGAGCCCTGCGCCCACCGCCAGCGCAGGGGAAAACAGGCCGCCGGGAATACCAGCCACATACGATGCCAGGTTGGCGAGCAGTTTCATCAGGCCGAATTCGTGGCCCACCAGGGCCTGGCCCTGTACCAGGCTGCGGGCCTGCTCGTAGCCGGTACCGAAGGCGCCTTCGCCGAAGGCCATCGCCAGCGCCACCACCACCAGCCCGCAGGTGGCGGCCAGCACGACCGGGTGCCGTTGCCGCAGCCGGCCCAGCCAGCGCGGCCGGCCCGCTACGGTCAGCAGCACCGTGCGTGCGAACAGGCCGCCGAGCAGGCCGGCCATCACGCCGCACAGCAGGATGGCCAGCCAGCCCTGGCCCAGTGGAAGCCGCGCCGATACATGGCCGAAGTAGGTGTAGTTGCCGAGCAGGCCAAGCGAGACCACGCCGCCGACGATCACAGCAGTCAGCAGGGTGCCCGAGAATCGATGCTCGAAGCGGCCACTCAGTTCTTCGATGGCGAACACGATGCCCGCCAGCGGCGTGTTGAACGCCGCAGCGATGCCTGCCGCGCCACCGGCCAGCAGAAAATGCGAAAGCTCGCGCGGGTCCTTGAACCCGAACCAGCGACCGAACAGATACATCAGGCTGGCGCCCACGTGCACCGTGGGTCCTTCGCGGCCCACCGACGCGCCGCCGAGCAGCGACAACGACGTCAGCAGCAGCTTTCCTGCCGACACGGCGGGCGAAAGATTGTTGGCCCGGAAGGACGCATCCGGACGCTCCAGCGCCGCAATGACCTGGGGAATGCCACTGCCACGGGTGGGCTTGAGCGCGCCACTGGTCAGCCAGGCAAGCAGCGCAAATACCCCGGGAGTCAGCAGCAGCGCCCACCACGGGGAATGGGCAATGGCCCGCTGGAACAGGTGGAACGCCGCATCGCTGGCCTTGGCGAACAGGATGGCCACCAGCGCAACAGCCACTGCGCCACTCCACAGGGCCGCGCGACGGCGCCAGGCCTCGCTGCCGATATGCGCTGCCAGATGGGCGCGGATTCTATGGAGGACGGCCATGGGCGCAGTATGGTCCGTGCTGCCGGCGGCCGAAAGCGGGCGCCGTGGCCGCTCACCTTGCCGCATCCGGCGGCTGGGGCGTCAACCCACGCCCGTCGCAACCTCCCGGTCATGCACGCTGCGCAGTTTCTTCTTGTTGATCTTTCCCACGCTGGTGCGCTCGATCGCGTCCACGAAGCTGACCCGGTCCGGGATCGCATAGCGGGAGATGTCACCGGCACGGCTGCGTGCGGCCACCAGCTCGATGATCTCCGCTTCGCTCACTTCTGTGCCGGCCTGCCGGACCACCAGCGGTAAGGGCCTTTCGCCCCATTTCGCGTCGGTGATACCGATCACCGCGACCTCGCTCACCGCCGGATGCAGGGCAATGATGTCTTCCAATGCCAGCGAGGAGATCCACTCGCCGCCGGTCTTGATCACGTCCTTGATCCGGTCGGTCACGCGCAGGTAGCCGCGCGCGTCGATGGTGCCGATATCGCCGGTATGCAGGTAGCCGCCGGCCCACAGGGCGGTCGAAGCATCCGGGTCATGCAGGTAGCCCTGGGTCAGCCAGGGTGCACGCACCACCACCTCGCCGGTGGCGATGCCATCGTGGGCGACATCGCCCATGTCCACGTCAACGATGCGCAGGTCCACCAGCGGCACCGGAATGCCGGCCTTGGTCCGCAGTGACACGGCTTCATCGCACGTGCCCAGTGCGTCCACATCGATCTGTGCAAGGGTAAGCAGGGGGCAGGTCTCGGACATGCCGTAGCCGCCGAAGATGTCGATGCCGCGTGCCAGCGCCTGCTGCGCCAGTGCCCGCGGCAGCGCTGCGCCACCGATGATCACCTTCCAGCCGTGCAGGTCGGTCGCGCTGGCGTCAGGATGGGAAAGCAGCATGTGCAGGATGGTCGGCACGCAGTGCGAGAAGGTCACTTTCTCGCGGGCGATCAAGGCCAGCAGCTGCGCGGGCACATAGCGGCCCGGGTAGACCTGCTTGATGCCCAGCAGCGTGGCCACGTACGGCACTCCCCAGGCGTGTACGTGGAACATCGGGGTGATCGGCATGTACACATCGCCGCGGTGCAGCCGGCCCTGGCTGGCTGCACTGCCCAGTGCCGCCATCGCCGCCAGCGAGTGCAGCACCAGTTGCCGATGGCTGAAGTACACCCCTTTGGGCAGACCGGTGGTGCCGGTCGTATAGAACGTCGTGGCGCGCGTGTTCTCGTCGAGGTCGGGGAAGTGGCTGACCGGCGTGGCATCGCGCAGCCCGGCTTCGTACTCGGTCACGAAACCTGGCGGCAGCGGGCCGCCGGCATCATCCAGCAACACCCGCGTGCGCAGGTCCGGCAGCTGGTCGGCGATGCCTTCCAGCAGCGGCAGGAACTCGCGGTTGGCCAGCACCACCCGTGCGCCGCTGTGGTTCAGCGTATAGGCAATCTGCTCGGGGGCCAGGCGGATGTTCACCATCATCAGCACCGCGCCGATCATCGGTACGGCGAAGTAGCTTTCCAGGTAGCGGTTGCTGTCCCAGTCCATCACCGCCACGGTATCGCCGTGTTCTACCCCCAGCGATTCCAGCAGCCCGGCCAGTTGGCCGATGCGTGCCTGCAGGGTGCGGTAGTCGAAGCGGACCGTGTCGCCGTAGACGATCTCCTGCTGTGGCTGCACGGCCAGCGACGACTGCAGCAGCTGCTTGATCAGCAGCGGGTAGGCAGCGGGATCGGGCCTGGGCACGTCTGCGGTGGTGTTCAGTGGCATGGGTTTGTTCCTGATGGGCGGCGTATCAGCGGCCGGGAATGGAGAGCTGCGCGCGCAGCAGCGGCGCCTCTGCACGGGGTGTCGGCTGGATGAGGGCATCCTGCGGAAATGCGTTGGCGGAATCCTCAAGATGACCCCACACCTGGTCCAGCGCCGCGAACATGTAGGGCAACAGCGGTACATAGCGCTTCCGGTAATCGGGGAAGGCCAGCAGCGAATCAAAATGCTGTGCGTTGTTCACCCGCCAATAGGCGATCTGCGCGCCGCCCTTGCGTGCAAGCGGCACGTAGCGGTCGCTGGTCATGCTGATCGGCACCAGCCCGTCGTCAACGCCGTGCACGACCACGATCGGCAGCCCGCGATGCGGCGCCTTGGCGACCGCGCCGGCGATGCCCGCACGGACCCGCTTGGCATCGGTGCTGTCGCTGCTGCCGAGCGCGCGCAGGCAGTGCAGGCCACGCAGTGGATCATCGGCCGGCGGTGTGGCGTTGCCTTCCAGCAGCACCACGCCGCTGCCCGGGGCAATACCGCTGGCTTCGCTCCACCAGCTGGCACGTACCTGCGCACTGGCCGGCCCGGGAGTGCCGTCCGCCGCAGCAGCCGAGAACCGGTACCCGCAGGGATGTTCTCCAGCGCTGTAATGCCCATAGGCCGAGGCATAGGTCACCGCGATGGCACGCCACAGATCGAACCCGGTCGGGAAGGCGCCGGCGCGAAGCACGGCGTCGCCCAGGCCGGCGTCTGCGAACTGCTGCCGCGCCGATCGCGCCTGTGCCGCCGTGTCATCGCCTTGTACCTGCCCGGCGGCTTTCAGCACGGCGCAGCGTTGCGTGCCTGCCGCTACGGCCTGCGCCTGCATCGGCGGTTGCGGCAGATCATCCACGGCCAGCAGCGCGCAGGGCATCAACAGTGCCGCCTGGGTTACGAAATCGTACAGGGGTGGCGCACCCGCTACTGAAACGTTGGGTTCACCGGCCACCATCGCATCGAACCCGTCGCCTTCGATCTCTGCGGCGCGCAGTACAGCGCCGCCGCCGTTGGATACCCCCACGCCCAGTGTGCGCGTGTTCGCTGCGGTGAACGGGGCGGCTGCAGGGTAGGCGCGGTCCAGTACCTGCCAGCCGAACTGCAGCGCCTGCTGCAGGTGCCGGCCCCAATCCGCTTCCGGGTTGTCACCGGAATGGGCGTGCTTGAAAGCGATGCCCTGTGTGCCGGTCGCAGCGGTGGGAACGAATGCCAGCGCGCCCTGGGTGGCAGGGGTGCCGTCGGCCTGGAATCCGCTTCCGGCGTCCAGATCGTAATAGTCACTGCCGGCGCCCTTGTCGGTATAGGCAACGGCGCATCCATGGGCCAGGCCCCAGCTGCCGGCAACCGCGATCGCGCCATAGATGCCACGCGAGCCGGAAGACGCGGCGACCACCAGGCAGCGTCGCGTGGCGTCGAAGTTGTCGGGCACCTGCACCAGCACGCGATGTGGGTGGCGGGCGCCGGGCACCCGCGCATAGGCGGAGAATTCGCGTCCGGGGGCCCCCTGCAGATTGCCGTAGACCTCGCCGAAGCCGCCGCCCGGGGTCAGATCGGCGATGCCGCGCCAGCTGCTCCAGATCGCGCGGCGGCGCGCCTCCTCGGCCGTGGGCTGGTCCGGATTGGCAAACAGCGGTGCGGTGGGCGAGCGCAGGGCGTCGATGGCCAGCCCCGCTGTCAGCAGATCGTCGTTGCCCTCGTGCCGGCTTTGCCGCCAGTGCTCGAACACCGGTGCGGAGACGGCAGGTTTCGGCGTGGCGGCAGTGGCCACGGACACGCAGCCGCACAACAGCGGCAACGCGACACACAGCAGGGTAACGGGGCGGCGGATGTTCATTGCCCCACACTAGCAATCCACCGGCCGGGCGCCAGCGTACCTAGGTACCTGTGCCCAAGCCCGGGCGATTTGCTAACCTCGCTTGCACATGCAGACCCTGCTTATCGCCGATGACCACCCCTTGTTCCGCGCTGCACTGCATCGCGCGGCCGAAGAGGCAGTCGCTGACCTGCAGATCAGCGAGGCCGATTCACTGGCAAGCGTGCTTGAAACCCTCGAGAGCCAGCAGATCGACCTGATGCTGCTGGACCTGCATATGCCCGGCAACCATGGCCTTGCCGGCTTGGCGACCATCCGGGCATTGCAGCCCGGGTTGGCGATCATCATCGTCTCGGCCAATGAAGAGCCGCATGTCATCCGCCGGGCCATCGACCTGGGTGCAGCCGGCTATCTGCCCAAGAGCTCAGGCCTGACCGACCTGCAGTGCGCGCTGCAGACCGTGCTGGAAGGTGAGCGCTGGATCCCCTCGATGCTGCGCGAAGCCGTGGCACGGGTGGCACCCTTCAGCAAGGACGCTGACCTCGCCGCACGCTTATCCAGCCTGTCCGCGCATCAATACAAGGTACTGAGCCTGGTGGCCGAAGGGCTGCTCAACAAGCAGATCGCCGATCGCCTGGGCGTGCAGCTGCGCACGGTCAAGGCACACATGACGCGCATCATGGAACGGCTGGGGGTGCGCAATCGGGCGCAGGCGATCCGTGTGCTGCACGAAATGGGGCTGGCCGACCCCTCCCGGCAGATCGAAGAAGCGCAGGACGCCTGATCCCGGGTCAGGGCGTTGCCGTGTCGGGCGTCGCCAGCAGATGGTTGATCGCCCAGCGCAGCGCCAGGGGCTTGAACGGCTTGTTCAACAGAGACAGGCCCACCCCACGCACCGCTTCGCGCGTATCGCTGCCGGTATCGGCGCTGAGGATGACGGTTGGCCGCGCCCCATGGGCGGCCACCAGCCGCTTCCACAGCGCCACGCCGGTATCGCCATCTTCAAGATGGTAGTCGAACAACCACAGCGCGGCCTGCTGCGCCGATGAATCGAGCGCGCCGATGTCGCGCACCGCGATGACATCGCAGCCCCATGAAACCAGCATCAGCCGCATGGCCTCCAGCGCATCCGCGTCGTTGTCCACCACCAGCACGCGGATTCCCTTGATGGTGCTGGTGCTGGTGCTGCCGGTGCCGGGCCCGGCATGCGGGCTCGCAGGCGGCGCGGCACGCGCAACGGCAATGGAGAACGCCGCACCTTGGCCGGGCGCGCTACGCAGTTCCAGTGGTGCATGCAGCAGACCGGCAATGCCGCTGGCGATGGACAGGCCAAGCCCCAGGCCCTGGCCATTGCTGCGGTCGCCGCGGTGGAACTCTTCGAAGACTACCGCCTGCTGCTCGGGCGCGATGCCGGGGCCACTGTCATGCACGCCAATGGACAGCTGGTCATCGTGTCGACGCACACCCAGCAGCACGCGCCCCTGGCGGGTGTAGCGGATGGCGTTGGCCAGGAAGTTCTGCAGCACCCGGCGCAGCAGCAACGGGTCGCTGTGCACCCACGCACGGGTGCGCACGTAGCGGAACTGCAGGCCACGCGCCGCCGCCAGCACGGCAAACTCCTGCGCAAGCGGATCCAGCACGGTCGACAGTGCGAACGGGCGCGGGTCGGCCACCAGTCCACCGGCCTGCAGCCGCGAGATATCCAGCAGGCCCGACAGCAGATCGTCGGTAGAGTCCAGCGCACCGCGGATCTGCCGCAGGAAGCTGTCCAGGAACTCCGATTCAATGTGCTGCGACATCGCATCGGCAAGCAGCTGTGCGGCGTGCAGTGGCTGCATCAGGTCGTGGCCCACGGCAGTCAGGAAGCGTGTTTTTGCCACGTTGGCACGCTCGGCTTCGTGCACGGCATGTTCCAGCCGGGCAGTGCGGTCCTGTACGCGGCGTTCCAGCGTCTCGTTGCTGCGCTTGAGTGCATCCTCGGCCCGGCGGAAGGCGGTGACATCGGTGAAGGTCGCCACGTAGCCGCCACCGGGCATCGGGTTGCCGCGGATCTCGACGATGGTGTTGTCCGGGAAGATGCGCTCGGACAGGTGCGGCGTGCCGCGCCGCATGTGCACTACGCGGCGTTGCAACGCCTTGTCGGGCGAATCGCCAGGCACATCGCCGATGTTCAGCTGTGCCACCGCCCAGGCGGTCAGGTTGGCCACCGGCTGCCCCACCTGCAGCAGTTCCGGAGGGAATCTGAACAACGCGGCATAGCGGCTGTTCCAGGCCACCAGCTGCAGCTGCGCATCGACCACGCTGATGCCCTGGCTCATGTTTTCCAGTGCCGCTTCCAGCAGGCGCTGGTTGAAGCGCAGCACCTGGGTGGCTTCACCCACGGCGCGGGTCACCGCATCCAGCGGCGCCGCACCGCCATCGCGTGCGGCTTCCACCAGCAGCCGCGCCATGCCGGCCCCGACCACGGCGGTCAACTCGCGTTCGATGGCGGTGACCCGGTCGTCATCCAGCATCTGCCCGGCGTGCCCGTCCATCAGCTGGCGTGCGCGTTCCTGGCCCAGGAAGCGTCCGGCCGTCTTGCGCAGCGACGCCGCCGCTACTGCATCCCGTTGCCGTGGCAGCGAGGGGCGCACCGCACGCGATACCAGCAGCACCGTCAGCAGATTGACCGCCAGGCTGGCGCCCATGCTGATGGCGATGTGGCCCGGCTGCAGGCGCAGCGAGAACATCGCCAGCCAGTGCAGCCCTTCGGCGCCGGACGAGGGCGGGGCGGGGACCACCATCGGCAGCAGCACCAGCCACAGCCATACCAGTGAACCCAGCACGATGCCGGCGATGATGGCCGGGGAGGGGGTGCGCGGGCGATACACCGCCAGCAGCACCGCCGGCGCCAGCTGCGAAAGCGCGGTGAACGACATCAGGCCGAAATCACTGAGCGCCTCGGTGCCGCTCATCGCACGGCTGTACAGCCACGACATGAGGAACACGGCGAGGATGCCGGCACGCCGGAAGGCCAGTACGCGTGGACGCAGGTCAACGCTGGTGACGCCGCCCACGATGCCGCCCAGCAGGCGTGAACCGAACCCATGGTTGCCGAGCATGATCGACAGCGTCAGCCCGGACAGGATCATCATGCCGGTGGCCGCACTCAGGCTGCCCAGGTAGGCCACCAGCGCCAGCAGGTGATGACCGCCGGCCTGCGGAAGGGCCAGCACGTACAGATCGGGCGAGACCGAGGGCGGCAACTGCGCGGCACCGTACAGCGCCATCGGTACCGACGGCAGGCCGATCAACAGCAGGTACAGCGGGAACAGCCAGCGGGCGGTCTTCAGGTCAGACGGCTGGCGCAGTTCCACCACGCCCACATGGAACTGATGGGGCAGGGTAAACGCGGCCATCGCACCGAGCGCCACCATGGTGAGGAAGTCCGGGACCACGGCCGGCGGCGGCAGGTGCGCCATCTTTTCCAGCAGCGGCGTGCCGGCCTGGCGTACCGATACGGCGGCATACAGGCCGATCGCCAGCAGCGCGGCCAGCTTCAATATCGATTCCAGGCCCAGCGCGACCACGATGCCGCGGTTGTGCTCGGTGGCAGATGCCTTGCGCGCACCGAACAGCAGGGTGAACGCGGCCATTGTCAGCGCGAACCAGAACGACATGTCCAGCTGCCAGCCAACCGGCGCGAAATCATTGCCGAGCAATGCGGCAAGCCCCTGGCTGACCGCTTTCAGCTGCAGTGCGATGTAGGGAATGATGCCGAACAGGGCAACCAGGGTGATGGTGATGCCCAGCCCCTGGTCCGTACGCAACCGTGCTACCACCAGGTCGGCGATGGTGGCGCTGTTGTGCTGCTTGGCCAGGCGCCCCAGCCGGGCAAGGAACGGCAGCCCCAGGGCGAAGATCAGCGCCATGCCGATCAGCGTCGGCGGCATCGCAAAACCCCATTGCACGCCCTGCGAAGCGGCCCCGTAGTAGGTCCATGCGGTGCAGTGCACGCCCAGCGACAGCGCGTAGATGGCCGGCCACAGACGCGCCAGCCGGTGCCCCTGGCGCTCGCCCCACAGGGCCACGCCAAACAGCAGTACGGTCCACGCAATGCAGGCGAACAGGACGATGGAAGGCGTCAACATCGCTCCAGTGTAGAGAGAACCCGCGCTGGCGTGCAGCGGGCCGGCGTCAGCCGGCGAGCACGATCAGTGACAGCTGCTCGGCGACCAGTGCCACATCGCCGCCGGGCAGCACTTCCACAGTCTTGTGCTGGGTCAGCAACCATTGCCCGGGCTGGCGGGGTTGCAGTGAAAGCAGCCGCGAGCGCACCTGCACCTGCGAACCGCTGGGCACCGGCGCCAGGAAACGCACCTTGTTCAAGCCGTAGTTCAACACGTGGGCGATGCCGGCAAAGCCAGCCAGAGCGGCCACATCGTCTTCCACGGTAAGCGACAGCAGCAGGAAGCCATGGGCGATGGTCTGCCCACCCGGCAACGCGGCCTGCGCACGCGCCGGATCGACATGGATCCAGTTGTGGTCGCCGGTGGCATCGGCAAAGGCATCGATGCGCGATTGCGTGACGTGCGTGCTGGCGGCCAGCCGCTCGCGTGCTGCCCAGTGCCGCAATGCCTGCAGGGCAGCGGGAAGCTCATCCATCGAAGTATCGGCATTCATTGAACGCGCTCCAGCAGCGCCAGGATCGCGTCACGCGCCTCCGGTTCGGACAGCATCGGCGCATGGCCCACATCCGGCACTTCCACCAGGCGGGCGGTGCCGGACGATGCTGCCATCTGCCGGGCAACATCGGCGGGCAGGATGTCTGACAGCGCACCGCGCACCACCAGTACAGGCACCCGCGCGGTCAGCCCGCGCACGGCCCGCCACAGCACCGGGCGCAGCAGCCACAGCACCCACGGCCGGGTGGTGCGGATCACTGCCGGGTCGTAGTCCAGCTCCAGCAGGCCGTCGTCGCGCCGGCGGAAGGTGCGCGTGGCCATGGCCTGCCAGTCCTCGGCGGTAAAGCGTGGGAAAGCGGCCTTGCCGATCGATTCCACATAGGCCGCCGCCTGCGCCTGGTCCATCGGCGGCACCGGCTTGCCGGCGTACTTGCCGATCCGCGCCAGCGCTTCGCGCGGCACCTTGGGGCCGGCATCGTTGAGCACCGCAGCGGCGATCCGCTCCGGTGCGCGCGCAGCCAGGGTGATGGTGACCAGCACGCCCAGCGAGGTGCCGATGAACACCGCCTTGTCGATGCCCTGCGAGCGCAGCAGGGCCACCATGTCATCGGCATACGCGCGCGGGTTGTAGCTGGACGGATCAGGCGCACGTTCCGAGCCTGCACGGCCCCGCAGGTCCACCGCGATCACCCGCCAGCCTGCCGCCGTCAGTGATGCGGCCAGGGCGTCGAAGTCGGCACCGTTGCGGGTCAGCCCGGGAATGCACACCACGGTGCCACGGGCAGGCTCGGCGCCTGCCGGTGCATGGTCACGTGCGTGCAGACGCAGGCCATCGGGGCTGTTCCAGTACAGATCTTCGTAAGACGGCGTCATGCAGGGCTTCCTAGAAATCGTAACGGGCGCTGAGACTATATTGGCGCGGCGGGCCGTAGAAGCCGATCAGCGTGCCGACCGCCGGAATGTTGTAACCGGTGGTGCGGTACTCCTTGTCGGCCAGGTTGGTGCCCTGCAGCGAGAACGTCCAGGCGTCATCCAGTTTCCAGATCACGCCGGCGTTGACCAACCCGTAGCCGTCCTGGCGGATCACCGGGCTCAGGTCCGTGGTCGGCCACACCTCGCTCTGGTAGCTGTAGCTCACCCGTGCCGACAGGTTGCCGCCGTTGCCCAGGTCGGTGCGGTACTCCACGTTCAGTGCGCCAGAGAAATCCGGGGCGTTGGTGAACTTCATCTGCTTGGCCACGTTGACGCCACGGTCCATGTATTCATCGTACTTGGCGTCCAGCCAGGCCAGGTTGCCGGAGATCAGCCAGTGCTGGGTCGGCAGGTACTGGTACTCGATTTCCAGGCCGTTGATGGTGCCGGCACCGGCATTGGTGAAGTCGCCGAAGAAGGAATCGTCCACGCCATCGCCATTGGTATCGATGCCGGTGAACACCGATAGCTGGATGTCCTTGTACTTGTTGTGGAAGGCCGACAGGTTCAGGAACAGGCGCTGATCGAAGAAGGCCATCTTGCTGCCGATCTCGAAGCTGTCCACGGTCTCGTCGTCGAACGGCTCGGCCGAGCGCGGCACCGCCACCGCATTGGCGCGGATGTTGTAGCCACCCGACTTGAAGCCGCGCGTGGCCAACCCATAGACCATGATGTCCGGGGTGATCTGGTAGTCCAGCGACACCTTGGGCGAGACGTTGCTGAAGTTGGTCTTCTTGTCGAAATCCGCGGCCACCGCGATGGGCCTGCTGAAGGTCGCATCGGCATAGAAGCGGTTCAATACGATCGCGCGCTTGTCCTCGTCGGTGTAGCGGGCGCCGACATCCAGCTTCAGCTTGCTGGTCAGGTCGAAGGTCCAGTCGGCATACAGCGCGATGCTGTCGGTCAGCACCTTGCCACGGGTATCGCCGAACTGCAGGTTGAAGAAATTGTTGCGGATCTGGCCGCCGGCTTCGCCGCTGAACTGGTAGAGGCCGACCACACCGCGCACCTTGCCGCCGGCATCATAGTTGAGCTGCACCTCGTTGCTGACCTGGTTGTCGGTGTAGGCGCCGCCCACATCGGCCAGCTTGACCGGCGTGCTGTCGAAGTCGATGTTGGCATCGCTGTCCGACTCGCGCTTGGCCACCACGTACTTCAGTGCGACGTCTTCATTGGGTCGCCAGTTCACCGTTGCCGACGCGCCCTTGGTCTCGACACTGTTGAGGTTGCGCATGCCCGAGCGAATATCGTAGCGATCGTCCATCGGCGGGTAGGCCGGGGTGAACGGATTGGGTGCCAGCATCTTCGAGCCGCGCATGCCGGACTGGTCGTCGATCCAGTCCAGGGCGAACTGCACGTCGAAATCGTCACCGGCATAGGCGCCCACGTTCAGCCGCGCCGCATTGATCTGCTTGTCGCTGACCGGCTGGCCGTTGAAGGTGTTCTCGCCGAAGCCGTCACGATTCATGCTGGCCACCGCCACCCGCGCGCGCAGGCCGCTGTCAGGCCCGCCGATGGGTCCACCAAGGGCCGCCTTTGCATCCAGCTGGCTGTAGTTGCCCACTGTGATCTGGGCGAATCCCTCGGTCTCGGTAGGCAGGCCGCGCGAAATGTACTTGATCGCACCGCCGATGGTGTTCTTGCCATACAGCGTGCCTTGCGGGCCACGCAGCACCTCGATGCGCGAGACATCGAACACGTCCAGCAGTGCACCCTGCGGGCGCGCGATGTAGACATCGTCCAGGTAGATGCCCACGCCCGGGTCAGCACCCCAGGTGGGATCGGACTGGCCGATGCCGCGGATGTAGGCGGTGACCGTGCTGCTGGCACCGCGAGCGGCGTAGATGGTGAGGTTCGGCACCTGGCCGTCCAGGTCACCGATGTCCTGGACGTTCATCTTGTCCAGCGCTTCAGAAGTGAACGCGGTGACTGCCACCGGCACTTCCTGCAGGGTTTCCTCGCGCTTGCGGGCGGTCACCTTGATGCTGTCCAGGGTGGTGGCCGAGGCCGTGCTGCCCGCATTCGGCGTGGACGATGGCGCGTCCTGCGCCAGTACCGGACCGGAAACCAACAGCGCGCCGATCATGAGACTCAAACAATTCCGTTGCATTCGGTCCTCCCCCAAGGCATGTGCGTGGCAGATGGCCCATTGCCACCCATGGACCCTAGGCTAACGGCGCCGTGCTGCCCCAGCGAGTGGACCTAGGTCCAGTCGGCAGCGGCCATCAGATCCGGATACTGGGCGCGACCTCCATGGGAAGCGCCGTATGTCGTTACTGATCGTACTTGCAGCGCTGGGCTTCCTCATCCTGGTGGCGTACCGCGGTTACAGCGTGATCCTGTTCGCGCCCGTCGCCGCCCTCGGTGCAGTGCTGCTGACCGATCCCTCGCTGGTGGCGCCGATGTTCACCGGCTTGTTCATGGACAAGATGGTCGGCTTCCTCAAACTCTACTTCCCGGTATTTCTACTGGGCGCGGTGTTCGGCAAGCTCATTGAACTGTCCGGCTTCTCCCGGTCGATTGTCGGCGCGGCCATCAAGCTGTTCGGCCCCCAGCGGGCCATGCTGTCGATCGTACTGGTCGCCGGCCTGCTCACTTACGGCGGGGTGTCGCTGTTTGTGGTGGTGTTTGCGGTGTATCCCTTCGCGGCGGAGATGTTCCGCCAGAGCAACATCCCCAAGCGCTTGATCCCGGCCACCTTGGCCGTCGGCGGTTTCAGCTTCACCATGGATGCGTTGCCGGGCACGCCGCAGATCCAGAACATCATCCCCACCGCATTCTTCGGCACCGATACATGGGCGGCGCCGGTACTGGGCACGCTGGGCGGCGTTTTCGTGCTTGCAGTGGGCATGACATACCTGGAGTGGCGCCGCCGCGTTGCGCTTCGCAACGGGGAGGGTTACGGCGATCCGGCGACCCTCGTCAACGAGCCGACACCCTTCGCCGGCACCCATCTGGCGCACGCCGGTGTTGCCGTGTTGCCGCTGGTGCTGGTGTTCGTCTCCAACAAGCTGTTCACCCTGGGCATGCCGCACTGGTATGGCAGCGCGCACAGCTTCGTGCCCGCCGTGATGGGCAGTGCCGCACCGGTGGTACAGGAGGTGTCGAAGATCGGTGCGATCTGGGCGGTGATCGGCGCGCTGCTGGTCGGCATCCTGTCGGTGCTGGCGCTGGCCTGGCGCCCGGTGGTTGCCCAGTTTGCCGAGGGCACCCGCAGTGCCATCGGCGGCGCGGTGCTGGCGGCCATGAACACCGCCTCCGAGTACGGCTTCGGTGCGGTCATCGCCGCGCTGCCGGGGTTCATGGTGGTCGCCAATGCACTGGGTGCCATCAAGGATCCGCTGCTGCATGAAGCGGTCACGGTCACCGGCCTGGCCGGCGTTACCGGTTCGGCGTCCGGCGGCATGAGCATCGCCCTGGCCGCCATGTCAGAGACCTTCATCGCCAACGCACAGGCGGCAGGCATTCCCATGGAAGTGCTGCATCGGGTGGCCTCGATGGCCTCTGGCGGCATGGACAGCCTGCCGCACAACGGCGCGGTCATCACCCTGCTGATGGTGACCGGGCTCACCCATCGCCAGGCCTACAAGGACATCTTCGCGGTCACCGTCATCAAGACCGTCGCGGTGTTCGTGGTGATCGGCATCCATTACGCCACCGGCTGGGTTTGACAGCGGCGTCGCAACACCCTCGGGAAGGCTGGTCCACGAGGCGTTCCGGTACCCCTTCATCCACGAACCACGCATGAGGATCTGGTCATGAAATCTGGAATCGATTCGTTCAAGACACTGCTGCTGGCGTTGTGCGCCTGGTTGGGTGCGGCCGGCAGCGCCGTTGCCGCCGACCCGGCCGGGCATTGGGATGTTGGCCTGTACGGCAATCTGTTCGGCGCCCGCGAGTACCAGGTGTGGGTGCCCGCCGGCTACGACGCAAGCCAACCGCTGCCGCTGCTGCTGGTACTGCATGGCTGCGTGACCGGGCCGAACCTGATGGGCGAGGCCTCCGGCTTCAACGACGTGGCCGATACCGAGGGCTTCATCGTGGTGTACCCGCGGCAGAACGTCACCTCCAACCCCGCACGTTGCTGGAACTGGCAGCTGCCGATCAACCAGGCACGTGACAGCGGCGAGCCCTCATTGCTGGCCGGCATCGTGGACAAGGTGAAGGCCGGTTACAGCATCGATCCGCACCGCGTTTATGTCACCGGCATCTCTGCTGGCGGCGCGATGACCTCCATCATGCTGGCCTGCTATTCGGACGTCTTCGCTGCAGGCGCCATCCATTCCGGCGGCATGTACAAGGGTGCCACCACCATCTCCGGCAGTGCCTACGCGCTGCTGGCCGGCAGCATCTACTCGCCGGAAAGCAACGGCCGGCTGGCCTGGCAGTGCTCGGGATCGCCGTCGCCACGGCCGATGCCGGTACTGGTGTTCCATGGCAGCGCCGACGCCACGGTCAACCCGGTAAACGGACAGCAGGCCGTGCGCCAGTTCCTGCAGACCAACGACCTGGCCGACGACGGGCTGGACAACGACTCGGTGAAGTACGTGCCGACCAGCACCTTCCATGGACAGGTGCCGGGTGGCCGTGCGTACACGGTCGACACCTACACCTATGGCGGCCGCACGCTGGCCCAGCATTACGTGGTGCAGGGAATGGGGCATGCCTGGAGTGGCAGCCAGTCCGGGCTGCCGTTCACCGACCCCAAGGGGCCGGATGCCACGCTGATTACGTGGTTGTTCCTGAAGGATCAGCAGCGCTGAGCGCAGGCGCTGCCATGGCGGCGCGCCTACTCGATCGAGGGTAGGGGGGCCATCGTCCGTGCAGCAGTCATCGGCTGCCGCACGGGCGCATGGTTCGCCAGTAACGAGCGCTGGCCCGGCAGATTCCATGGCGCAACGCCGTGGGAATGCGCGGTTTGTTCAATCGCAAAAGACAGTCGCGCGAGAGGATAGCCCCCTCCCTCATCCACCTGCGCACCCATGACAGATCCCCGCCTGCTTGCCCTGCCTGACGCCCACACGCTTCGACGATGCATCATCGATGGCGAACGCAGCGGCAGGTCAGCACCGCCGCAGGGTGGCCCCGGCACGATTGCGTTTGCATCGCTGTCTTCGCTGACGGCCGTACTCAGCGAGGGGAATCGCAGGCTGCTGCATATGCTCGGCGAGCTTCAGCCCAGCTCACTCACGGAGCTGTCCGAATACAGCGGCAGAAAGGTCCCAAGCCTCTCGCGGACCCTGCGCATGATGGAGGGCTACGGGCTTGTCCGGCTGGAGCGGGTGGGGGCCTCGATCAGGCCTTCGGCGCTGGCCACCCGGTTCGTCGTCATTCTGGACTGAGGTTGTGCCGGTGCCGATCCGGTGCACAAGCGCTGCAGTTTCCCGCCCCGCATCCCACCTGTTGACAATGTAGAACGCTCGTTCTACCTTGGAGCCATGAACAAGACGGCCAACGACACCCGGCAGAAGATCCTGACCACAGCGGAGGCGCTGATCTATCAGAACGGGATACATGCCACGGGCATGGACCTGTTGGTGAAGACCTCCGGCGTGGCACGCAAGAGCATCTACCGCCACTTCGAAAACAAGGACCAGGTCGCGGCCGCCGCATTGAATGCGCGGGACGTGCGTTGGCTCGACTGGTTCCAGCGCGAATGCAACAAGGCCGATACCCCGGCGCAGCGCATCCTGGCCATGTTCACCGTGCTCAAGACATGGTTTGAATCGGAAGGCTACCGCGGCTGTGCGTTCATCAATACGGCAGGCGAGGTCGGAGACCCGGATGATCCGATCCGGCACATCGCCAGGCACCACAAGCAGAAACTGCTTGATTACACGCTCGAGCTGACAGAGCAGTTGAACATCGAGCAGCCGGCCGCGCTGGCCCGGCAGCTGCTGGTTCTCATGGAAGGCGCAATCACCGTATCGCGGGTAATGGGCGACTACGACGCCGCAGACAACGCAAGGGACGTTGCGCAGCTGCTGTTGAAGCAGGTCCGCCGATAGCGCCTGCGTAACCCAGATCCACGGAAGCACCCCATCCATCCATTTCCACTGGAGGCCCCACCATGTCCGCTCCCCAGATCCGTCCGCCCCTTCCGCCGTTCACCCGCGAATCTGCAATCGAGAAAGTTCGTCTCGCCGAAGATGGCTGGAACACCCGCGATGCCGACAAGGTCTCGCTTGCCTATTCGCTCGACACCACGTGGCGCAACCGTGCCGAATTCACCAGCGGCCGGGAGCAGGCCCGGCAGTTCCTTGCCCGCAAGTGGAAGAAGGAACTGGACTATCGCCTGATCAAAGAGCTGTGGGCCTTCACCGAAAACCGTATCGCCGTGCGTTACGCCTACGAATGGCACGATGATTCCGGCAACTGGTTCCGCTCGTACGGGAATGAAAACTGGGAGTTCGGGGCCGATGGCTTGATGGAGCGTCGCTTCTCGTGCATCAACGACATGCCGATCCAGGAAGGCGAGCGCAAGTTCCACTGGCCGCTGGGGCGTCGCCCGGATGATCACCCGGGGCTGTCCGATCTGGGCATGTAAGTCGGGCTGGCCAGCACGGGGGCACGCCGCTCGCCTCCGTCATTGCTCATCGCCCAGCCACTTGCAGAACGCCTCCACATCGGGGCGATCCTGCTGCAGCTCGCGGCGGATCAGCCAGAACGCGTAGCTGTTCTCCAGCGCCAGGTCGAAGGGCTTCACCAGCCGGCCCGCTCGAAGATCGTCTTCCACCAGCGGCGCCACGCCAAGTGCCACGCCGTGGCCCGCCACGGCAGCGTCCTGTGCAAGATAGATGCTCGGAAAGACCGGCCCATTGCCGGCAATGACGCCGGTCGTGCCGGCAGCGGCCAGCCACTGTGGCCATGCCGGCACGCCGGGGCGGCCAGTGGCGCTTTCATCGTGCAGCAGCGTGTGGTGGCGAAGATCTTCCGGCTGCTGCAGCCGGTGCGGGCCATCGGCCAACAGTGCCGGCGAACACACCGGAAACACCGGCGCCTTCATCAGCAGCGCTGCGTGTACGCCGCTGTAGTTGCCGGCGCCATAGCGGATGCCCACGTCGAATCCCCCGCGCAGGAAATCGCCGTGTTCGTTGCCGGTATCGATACGCAGCCGGACATCGGCATGCGCGGCATGGAAGCGGTGCAGGCGCGGAGCCAGCCACTTGGCGGCGAAGGACTCCATGGTCGTCACCCGCAGCTCGCGCGGCGCGCGTGCCCTGGCCCGGTCCAGCGCCAGGTCCAGCTGCCCAAGCAGCTCGCCGACCGTTGTTGCCAGCGCAGCGCCCTCCGCGGTGAGCGTGACGGCGCGATGGTTGCGCTGGAACAGGCTCACGCCCAGATAGGCTTCGAGATGCTTGACCTGGTGGCTGACCGCGGCCGGGGTGACGAACAGCTCGCGCGCGGCCAGATTGAAGCTGAGGTGGCGTGCCGCCGCTTCGAACGTGCGCAGTGCATTGAGCGGGGCAGTGGGTCGGGCTTTCACGGGTACCTTCGCCGGCAGGATCGACGCCATCGTAGCGCGTTAGTTTTTCTCATGCGAAGCACAGAAGTACTCGTTTGTCAGGCCCTGCGGGGGCTGACGATGATGCAGGCCCTCCTTCAGGAATGCCCTTCGTGCGTATTCAGGAACTCGCTGCAGATGTTCTGATGTTCGTCGGCAACCACGTTGAATCGGTCGCCACTGCCTTCATCGATGGTGATCAGGTGCTGCTGGTCGACGCCTTGGGCAGCGAGGAAGACGCCGTCTGGCTCCGGGAGGTGCTGCATGGCCAGCTGGGCAAGGTGGTGCGGCTGGTTGCTGCCACCCATTTCATGAGTGACCACATCGCCGGACATACCTCCTTTCCCGAAGCGCTGACCCTGGCGCACCGGCACCACCGGCAGGCCTTTCTTTCGCAGAACCGGCAAGTGGCATCGCTGTACCGCGAACCGGATATCGTGTTCGACAATCTGGCCATGCGCTGGGGCCGTCACCAGCTGCGCTTCCTGTACAACCCCGGCAAGACGATGGACCACATGAGCGTGGATGTGCCGAGCGCCGATCTGGTCTGTGTGGGCGACAACATCGTCGGCAACATCGTCTATCTCTCCCGCTCGGACCCGGCCCTGCAGCGCGCTGCCATCGGGCGCATCCAGCAGTTCGGGCGCAGCAGGGTGGTGGGTGGGCACATCGGGGTTTTCGACGCACCGGTGCTCGACAACGCGCTTCACTACCTGCAGCGCATACAGCAGCTCGTCGTGGCGATCCGCCTGCAGGCAACCCCCGCCGAGGTTGCGCCGTTGATAGCCGATATCCGGCTGGAGGACTGCCTGGCGCCCGGGGTCGCACCGACAGCGTTCGAACGCGAATGGCATGGGCACAACCTCGGCACGATCGTCGCGCAGTCCATTTTTTCGCTGGACGCCGCGCTGGTGGCACGGGAGCAGGCCGCATGAAGCGTGATACGATGAAATCGCAGGTGTCGGGAAGTCGCAGGCGCTTCCTTGCAGGTTGCGCGGGCGCAGCTGCAGCAGCGTTGATCCCGCTCGGCATGGCCGCGCCACCCGCACCGGCGCCGACCCTGCGCGTGCAGCGGCTGGCGTGGGCCGGGATACGGCTGCAGCTGCCAGGCAGCACGCTGCTGATCGATCCACTGGTGAACCCTGCAACGTGGGGCAGCGCGCTGCCGGACACGCTGGTAGCGGTGAATGACCTTCCGGAAGAGCGCCACGTACTGATCACCCACACCCATTCGGACCACTTCGATGCAGACGCGGTAGCGGCAGCGCTGGCGAAAGGGGGCACCATCGCGTATCCCGCCGGGGTGCAGCCCGCACCGCTGCCAGCAGCCGCGCGGCCGCGACCGAGTGCGCCATGGGA
This sequence comes from Stenotrophomonas sp. STEN046, assembly GCF_056759755.1. Lineage (NCBI taxonomy): Bacteria > Pseudomonadati > Pseudomonadota > Gammaproteobacteria > Lysobacterales > Lysobacteraceae > Stenotrophomonas > Stenotrophomonas sp. STEN046. Next base: position 201,344 of record NZ_JBRRDR010000001.1, on the reverse strand, counting down.
GCCGCAGTTGCTGGGCGACTTCACCGCCACCCCGGTCCCGGCATCAGACGGCTACGGCGACACGCAGGTGTCCTGGGTGGTAACCGCCGGCGGCCGGCGCATTTTCCATGGCGGCGACACGCAATGGCACGGCCACTGGTGGCGCATCGGTCGTCAGTTCGGTCCCTTCGATGCAGTCTTCCTGCCCATCAATGGCGCCACGTTCGGTTGGCGCGAACCGGTAAGCGGGCAGCCGGGCGTGCTCACCCCGGAGCAGGCAGTGGCGGCAGCGACCATTCTTGGCGCCCGCGTTCTGGTACCCATTCACTACGGCATCACCGGCATGGACAAGTATGTGGAAGTGGGGGATGCGCTGGGCCGACTGCGCAGCGCTGCCCGCAACCGTGCGTTGCCTGTGCAGGTCATGCAGCCGGGCGCATGGCTGAGCTGGCCGGCGTAGCCCATTGCCAGCATGTGAATCATTCCTGCCCTTGGGAGCATCCATGAAACAAGCACATCGCATTGCAGTGACCCTCGCGCTTATCCCCACGTCCATGGGCGCCCTCGCGGCGGAAACGGACGGCCCCAAACGCCCCTCGGTCGAGCAGCTGCAGAAGCTGATCGTCAGCACCTCCCCGGGTACACAGGTGGATGCGCCGGACCAGGAGCGCATCACCGCGCGCCGCATCGATATCGTCGACGAGAAGGGCGTGATCCGAATGACCCTGTCCGGGCAGACACCAGCGCCCATCATCGATGGCATCCAGTACAAGCGTGCATTCAATGTCGCTGGCATGGTGCTGTACGACCAGAAGGGCAGCGAGCGCGGCGGCTTCGGTACCGCAGACGTGGAAGGCGGCATGGCGGTGCTGGCGTTGGACCACCCGGCCATGGATGCCATCGGCTGGCGCGTGTCGCCAGATGGCAACGTGCGATTCTCGATCAACCAGGCGCCGCCGTTGATCCGTGAGCCGCGCCTGGGCAACCGGTTGATTCCCGGCGTGCAGACACCCACCCGCATTGAGATGGTGGTCGCTGCCGACGGCACGCCGGCGATCGCGTTGAACGACCGGCAGGATCGCACCCGACTGCGCCTGACCGTAACCCCGGAAGGCTATGGCGCCATCGAATTCCTGGATGCGCAGGGCAAGGTGATCCATACCTTGGCGCCGGAGGCCCAGCGGCAATGACGGCGGCCCCCCAACGAAGCAGCATCGCCCAACGGAGGCAGCATGGACACTGAAATACGGCAACGTGAGGAAACGCTGCGCATCGCGATGCTCAGCAGTGATGTGGCAGCGCTGGATGCGCTGATCGCAGACGAACTGGTCTTCGTGGGCCCCTCAGGCGAGGTCTTTGGCAAGCAGGACGACCTGGCCCTGCACCGGTCAGGGCGCCAGCGGCTGAGCGTGGCCGAGTGGCAGTCGGTGGACGTGGTCCTGCATGATCAGGCGGCCATTGCGCTCACCACTGCAAAGCTGGCCGGAACCTTCGACGGCACAGCTTTCTCCGGCCGTTTCAGGTATTGCCGTTTCTGGGGGAAGCGCACTGGAACATGGCAGGTGCTGGGCGGTTCGGTGGTCGCGCTGCCGGCTGAGCAGACCGGCTGAGGCAACCCCATCTTTCCGCAGGGGCCGACGAGTGCAATATATCCCTTGATGTGACATGCATTGCACGGGCCGGCTTCGAGCGGTTTGCCGCCGAGCGCGTGCCGTTTCGTTATCCTTGCCCGCTACACACGGGGAACAAGCGCGCAGTGGTTGCATTCATGGAAGAGTCGATGGGCACCTTCAGTCGTGCCGCTCTCTGCGTCGGGCTGGCCGTCCTGGCCTGCAGCGCCCACGCCGTGGCCAGTGACAGCACGGGCTCTCTGGAAAGCGTGCGGGCAGCAGCAGAGGCGGGCAGCGCGAAGGCCGAGAATGAGTTGGGTGACCGCTATCTGCAAGGCAACGGCATCGCCCGGAATGCAGAGCAGGCGGCAGTCTGGTACCGCAAGGCGGCCGACCAGGGGTATGCGCGGGCGCAATCGGCTTTGGGGGCGCTGTACCTGCGCGGTGTTGGCGTACCCAAGGACGACGCCCAGGCCATCACCTGGGTGCGAAGGGCGGCCGAACAGGGCGAAGCGTTGGCGCAGTCCGATCTGGGCATGATGTATCTGCAGGGTATGGCCGTGCCACGCAGCGATGCCCAAGCAGTTTTCTGGCTGCGCAAAGCAGCCGAGCAGGGCTCGCCTGCGGGACAGCACAACCTTGCCAGCCAGTATCAGAAGGGATCGGCCGGCCTGCCCCAGGACGATGCTGAAGCCATCCGCTGGTATGCCAGAGCCGCGTTGCAGGACGCCTGGCAGCTGGGTGTCAGGCAATCCCGCCTGAAGCTGTGCGCTTATGGCGGGGTCAACGCGGTGTGGTGCGCCGAGGTCGACACGCCGGGGGCGTTCGGGCCGGTGCAGGATCTAACCGCAGCGGCCGAGCGCGGCGATGCCGCAACCCAGCACACACTGGGCAACATGTATCGCAGGGGCCTGGTCGTGCAGAAGGACGGAGCCCAAGCGGCCGCTTGGTATCGCAAGGCGGCGGAGCAGGGCTACGCACCGGCGCAGACCATGCTGGGCTACATGTATTCCAACGGGGTGGGCGTGCCCGAAAATGCCGAGGAAGGCCATTCCTGGTACTGCCAGGCGGCGGCGCAAGGCGACTTCCGGGCGCGCGCTAATCTGGAAATCATGCGGACCTACGATCTATTCGACCCGGATACCTGTGCCAACCGTCGTACACGATAAGCGCTGAGGCGCCTCGCGCCTCTCATGCTCAACCCGGTAGTTCGCACTGCATCTTGCCGTCCACGTAGTAGGGCTTGGGCACGTTCGGGTTGTCACTGGTCTTTTCGAAGACCACCGCGAATGACCCGGCGTCCGGCGTGCCCTTGCGGTCGGTGCAGGCGTCCTGCAGTTTCTTCTTGACCGCCGTGATACCCGCATCGCGGTTGGCGCCGTCAGCGCTGTTGGTCAGGTTCACCGTCTCGGCCGACGCCAACGGGCTGAGGGCAAGCAGGCAGCCGGCAACCATCAGGGTGTGCAGCTTGGTCATGGGGTGGCACCTCGCAGATATCCAATGAGGCCCTAGCATAGTGCGGGGCCGTTAACGGAACGTGGCCGGCGCCGGGCTCGGCCGGGCTTGCGGGCGTGCATGGGGGGAGCCCGCCTGCCCGATGACTGACAGGTGTCACTGGCTGCCGGGCATCCCAGCGCGAATAGTGAGTGCCACGGCGATGACGCCTCACCACTCACCAGGGGACCGACCATGTACATGCTCCAGCAACTTGCCTCGCAGACGCCACTCTGGGTCTGGCTGCTTCTGGCCTTTCTGATCACGCGCGGCGTGGCGGCCATGAGGCCGGGGCAGACCTCGCTGCAGAAGCTGGCCATCGTGCCGGTCCTGTTCACTGCTTGGGACGTGTGGTCGATCAGTCACCGCTACGGTGCATCTTGGGGTGCCTGGGGCGAGTGGTTGGCCGGCATTGGCACGGGCGCTGCGCTGGGCTGGCTGTTGCTGCATCGTGCGAAGCTGACAGTGAACGCTGCAACCGGCGCGTTGTGGCGCACCGCCGATTACAGCCTGCTGCCGCTGCTGCTGGTCACGTTCATGGTGAAGTACGGCTTCGAAACAGCGCTTGCCGTGTCACCGGGACTGAGTACTGATGCCGCGTTCAGTGCTGCCTATCTTCTGCTGTCGGGCGGGTTCACCGGCCTGTTCATTGGCAAGTACTGCCGCTACCTGGCCTCGTTGCGCCTGATTGCGGCGGGTAACGGGCTGAAGGTTGCCGGCTGACCGTTGCCGTCGATGCAGGGTGCGCTCGGCCGTGATGCATCACGTTAATTGCCGCTGAGCCAGGGTGACCAATGAATGTTCAGGTCACCATTTGTTGCAGTGCCGGCATGCCGGTAGACTCAGCGCATGAACAATGAAGCATCCCACTCGGCTTCAGCCCGGGGCCCTGAAGAGCACAACGTCCGCGACCAGATCGTGACCGCTGCAGCCGAGCATTTCAGCCATTACGGCTACACCAAGACCACGGTCTCCGACCTCGCCCGGACCATCGGCTTCTCCAAGGCGTACATCTACAAGTTCTTTGCGTCCAAGCAGGCCATAGGCGAGGCGATCTGCGAGACCTGCCTGCTTGGGATCGAGCAGCAGATCGAGGCGGCCATCGCCAGTGCAGAAAGCCCGCCTGAACAGCTGCGACGGATGTTCCGGGTCGCGGTGGAGGCCAGCGTGGAGCTGTTCAACCAGGACCGCAAGCTGTACGAAATCGCCGTCGCGGCGGCCACCGAGGGCTGGCCTACGGCCGTGGGCTACGAGGCCCGTGTGCGCACGCACCTGCAGAAGATCCTGGAGCGTGGCCGCGCCGCCGGGGATTTCGAGCGCAAGACGCCCCTGGACGAGACCTCGCACGCCATCTACCTGGTAATGCGCCCGTACCTGAACCCGCTGCTGCTGCAGGACAGCCTGCGTTACAGCGGCGAAGCACCGGCACAACTGTCCAGCCTCATTCTCAGAAGCCTGTCACCCTGACCGAAGCACTCCAGTGACTATTGACTATATTAGTCACTAGGAACAACAATGCCGGCCTGACCAGTTCCTTTTGGGTGCTTCATGCCGCTGCATCGTCGTTCGGGACCTCTGTCCCTGTCCGTCCTTTCCCTGGCCTTGGCCGCCTGTGGCGACACGCCACCTGCTGATCCCCGCATCGCGCCGCCACCGGTACGGGTCGCGGTCGTGCAGGCGGGCACCCAGCAGGCGCGGGCCTTCACCGGCACCGTGCAGGCCCGGGTGCAGAGCGACCTGGGATTCCGCGTTTCCGGCAAAGTGCTGGAGCGGCTGGTGGACGCCGGCCAGGAAGTGAAGCGTGGGCAGCCGCTGCTGCGCATGGACCCCGCTGACCTGGACCTGGCAGCCAGTGCCCAGCGGCAGGCGGTGGCGGCCGCCGGGGCGCGCGCCACGCAGGCCAGCCAGGACGAGGTGCGCTACAGGAGGCTGGCTGCCAGCCAGGTGGTTTCGCAGTCCGCCTACGACCAGATCAAGGCCGCGGCAGATACCGCACAGGCAGAACTGCGCGCATCGCGGGCACAGGCGGCGGTGGCCGCCAATGCCAGTGGCTACGCGGTACTGCTGGCCGATGCCGATGGCGTGGTGTCGCAGACCCTGGCCGAGCCAGGGCAAGTGGTGGCCGCCGGTCAGGTGGTGGTGCGACTGGCCCGTTCCGGCCCGCGCGAGGCGGTGCTGCAGCTGCCGGAGACCTTGCGTCCCGAACTCGGCTCCGTCGCCACCGCCAGCATCTTCGGCCGCGCCGGCGCACCCATCACAGCACGCCTGCGGGTGTTGTCCAGCACTGCCGACCCGCTCTCGCGCACGTTCGAAGCGCGCTATGTACTTGACGCACAGGGGCAGCCGGCACCGCTGGGCGCTACGGTGACGCTGCAACTGGCCACGCGCGCGAGTGCCACCGCGGAGGAGGGAGTGCGCGTGCCGCTGGCCGGACTCAGCGATGGCGGCAAGGGTTCGGGGGTGTGGCTCATTGCCGGAACACCGACGAAAGCCAGCTGGCGCCCGGTAAAGGTGCTGCGCATCGCCGATGACAGCGCCTACGTGTCCGGCAACCTGAAGGGTGGCGACCGCGTTGCCGCGCTGGGCCCACACCTGCTGCGCGAAGGCCAGGCGGTACGCGTTCTGGCGCCCGCCACCGCGGCACCCGCGGGAGCACCCACGCCGTGAGTGGTTTCAATCTATCCGCGTTGGCCGTGCGCGAACGCTCCATTACCGTCTTCCTGATTCTGCTGGTGTCGCTGGCCGGCATCATCGCGTTCTTCAAGCTGGGCCGCGCCGAAGATCCGGCATTCACTGTAAAGGTGATGACGGTCGTCACCGCCTGGCCCGGGGCCACGGCCCAGCAAATGCAGGACCAGGTGGCCGAAAAGCTGGAAAAGCGCCTGCAGGAACTGCGCTGGTACGACCGCAGCGAGACCTTCACTCGCCCCGGCCTGGCGTTTACCACGCTGAGCCTGCTGGACAGTACGCCGCCTGCGCAAGTGCAGGAAGAGTTCTACCAGGCGCGCAAGAAGCTGCAGGACGAGGCGGCGAACCTGCCTGCCGGCGTGATCGGGCCGATGGTCAATGATGAATATGCCGACGTCACCTTCGCGCTGTTCGCACTGAAGGCGAAGGGCGAGCCGCAGCGCGTGCTGGTCCGCGATGCGGAAGTACTGCGCCAGCGCATGCTGCACGTACCCGGGGTGAAGAAGGTCAACATCATCGGTGAGCAACCCGAGCGCATCTTCGTCGAGTTCTCGCATGATCGCCTGGCAACGCTGGGCATCAGCCCGCAGGACGTGTTCGCTGCGCTCAACGGGCAGAACGCGCTGACGCCGGCCGGTTCGGTGGAAACGCGGGGGCCGACGGTGTTCGTGCGACTGGACGGCGCGCTGGATGGGCTGGACAAGATCCGCAACACGCCGATTGTTTCCGCCGGCAAGACCCTCAAGCTGGCTGACATCGCCACGGTAAAGCGCGGCCATGAAGATCCCGCCACCTTCCTCATCCGCAATGGCGGTGAACCGGCGCTGCTGCTCGGCGTGGTCATGCGCGATGGCTGGAACGGCCTGGACCTGGGCAAGGCGCTGGACAGCGAAGTGGCGCAGATCAATGCCGAGCTGCCGCTGGGCATGTCGCTGGGCAAGGTCACCGACCAGTCGGACAACATCAGTTCCTCGGTCAACGAGTTCATGGTGAAGTTCTTCGTCGCTCTGGTGGTGGTGATGCTGGTCTGCTTCGTCAGTATGGGCTGGCGGGTGGGCGTGGTGGTGGCCGCAGCGGTGCCGCTGACGCTGGCCGCGGTATTCCTGGTGATGGCCGCCACCGGCAAGAACTTCGACCGCATCACCCTGGGCTCGCTGATCCTCGCGTTGGGCCTGCTGGTGGACGACGCCATCATCGCCATCGAGATGATGGTGGTGAAGATGGAGGAGGGCTTCAGCCGGGTGGCCGCCTCGGCCTACGCATGGAGCCACACCGCCGCACCCATGCTGTCGGGCACGCTGGTTACCGCCGTCGGCTTCATGCCCAACGGTTTCGCGCGTTCCACCGCCGGTGAGTACACCAGCAACATGTTCTGGATCGTCGGTATCGCGCTGATTGCTTCGTGGGTGGTAGCGGTGGTGTTCACGCCGTACCTGGGCGTGAAGCTGTTGCCACAGCTGAAACCGGCGCAGGGCGGCCATCAGGCGCTGTACGACACGCCGCGCTACAACCGCTTCCGTGGCGTGCTCAGCCGGGTCATCGAACGCAAGTGGTGGGTGGCCGGTTCAGTGGTGGCGCTGTTCGCACTGGCGATCCTCGGCATGGCCGCGGTGAAGAAGCAGTTCTTCCCGATTTCCGACCGCCCCGAAGTGCTGGTGGAAGTGCAGATGCCCTATGGCACCGCGATCGCGCAGACCAGTGCAGCCACGGCCAAGGTCGAAGCGTGGCTGGCCAAGCAGAAGGAAGCGCACATCGTCACCTCGTACATCGGCCAAGGCGCACCGCGCTTCTTCCTGGCGATGTCGCCGGAACTGCCCGATCCGGCCTTCGCCAAGGTCGTCATCCGCACCGACAGCCAGGAAGAGCGCGAGGCTCTGAAGCACCGGTTGCGCGAGGCGGTGGCGGCGGGCCTGGCGCCGGAAGCGCAGGTGCGGGTGAGCCAGCTGGTGTTTGGTCCGTATTCGCCGTTCCCGGTCGCCTACCGGGTGAGCGGCCCCGACCCGGACGTGCTGCGTGGCATCGCAGGCAGGGTTGAAGCGCAGCTGCAGGCCAGCCCGATGATGCGCACCGTCAACAGTGACTGGGGGGTGCGCACGCCGGCACTGCATTTCACCCTGGACCAGGACCGCCTGCAGGCGGTGGGGCTGAGCTCCAGCAGCGCATCGCAGCAGTTGCAGTTCCTGTTGAACGGCGTGCCGGTCACCTCGGTGCGCGAAGATATCCGTACGGTGCAGGTGCTGGCGCGATCCTCAGGCAGTACCCGCCTGGACCCGGCCACGGTGCAGGATTTCACCCTGACTGGTGCTTCGGGGCAGCGCATTCCGCTGTCGCAGATCGGCACGGTGGACGTGCGCATGGAAGCGCCGGTGATGCGCCGCCGTGATCGCGTACCCACCATCACCGTGCGCGGTGACATTGCCGAAGGCCTGCAGCCGCCGGATGTCTCCACTGCAATGACGGCCGCACTGCAGCCGTTGCGCGCAACCTTGCCCAAGGGCTACAGCATCACCGAGGCGGGCGCCATTGAAGAGTCCGGCAAGGCGATGGCGGCGATGCTGCCGCTGTTCCCGATCATGCTGGCGGCGACCCTGCTGATCATCGTGCTGCAGGTACGCTCGATGTCGGCGATGGTCATGGTGTTCCTGACCAGCCCGCTGGGCCTGATCGGCGTGGTGCCGACACTGCTGCTGTTCCAGCAACCGTTCGGCATCAATGCGCTGGTGGGCCTCATCGCGCTGTCCGGCATCCTGATGCGCAACACGCTGATCCTGATCGGCCAGATACACCACAACGAGGCCGAGGGCATGAGCCCGCGTGAGGCCTTGGTGGAGGCGACCGTGCAACGTGCGCGACCGGTGATCCTCACCGCCATGGCGGCCGTGCTCGCCTTCATCCCGCTCACCCACTCGGTGTTCTGGGGAACGCTGGCGTACACGCTGATCGGCGGCACTCTGGCCGGCACGGTGCTGACCCTGGTGTTCCTGCCCGCCATGTATTCCATCTGGTTCAAGATCCGCGCTGTTGCGGCGGAAGGAGCGAAGTAATGCAGGCACCCCACAGCCACCGCATCGTTGTCACCGGCATCGGTATCGTGTCGCCGCTGGGCACCGGCACCGAGGCGGTATGGTCGAAGCTCCTGCAAGGTGCTTCGGGCATTTCAATGCTGCCCGCCGATGTCTGTGAGGGCGTAGGCGTGTCCGTCGGTGGGCGCGTACACGGCGTGGACGAAGATCCCCTGACGGGCTACAACCGCCGGCGCAGCATCAGTGGCAAGGATCTGCGCAAGATGGATCGCTTCATCGAATTTGCGATCATCGCCGCCGAAGAAGCCCTGGCCCAGGCCGGCTGGTCGCCCGCCACCGAGCAGCAGCGCACCCGGACCGCGACTGTCATCGCGTCCGGCATCGGCGGCTTCGGCGCGATTGCAGAGGCAGTGGAAACCACCGAAAGGCGTGGCCCACGTCGCCTGTCGCCGTTCACCGCGCCGTCGTTCCTGGGCAACATGGCAGCGGGGCATGTGTCGATCCGCAATGGCTTCCAGGGGCCGATCGGCGCACCGGTTACAGCCTGCGCGGCGGGCGTGCAGGCCATCGGTGATGCGGCACGGATGATCCGCGCCGGTGAGGCCGACATCGCCATCTGCGGGGGAACCGAAGCCGCGCTGCATCGTGTTTCGCTAGGTGCGTTCGCTGCCGCCAAAGCATTGTCCACCGGCTATAACGACATGCCGCAATCTGCGTCGCGGCCTTTCGACCAGCATCGCGATGGATTCGTCATGGCCGAAGGCGCGGGCCTGCTGGTAATCGAATCGCTGTCCCATGCCCTGGCACGCGGCGCCACGCCGCTGGCCGAGCTGGTGGGGTACGGCACCAGTGCTGATGCCTACCACCTGACCGCAGGCCCGGAAGATGGTTCGGGCGCGCGGCGGGCGATGCAGCAAGCGTTGCAGCAGGCAGGCCTGCAGCCTAGCGATGTGCAGCACCTCAACGCGCATGCCACCTCCACCCAGGTGGGCGACCGCGCGGAACTGACCGCCATCCGGTCGCTGTTCGGCGCGGCATCGGGCTTGCAGATCACCTCTACCAAGGGAAGCACCGGCCATCTGCTGGGAGCAGCCGGCGGCATCGAGGCGGCCTTCACCGTGCTTGCGTTGCGCGACCAGATCGTGCCGCCCACGCTGAACCTGCAGACGCCCGATGCGCTGGCCGATGGCCTGGAAATTGTCAGCGGCCACGCGCGACCCGTGGCCATCGAGCATGCGTTGTCCAATGGCTTCGGCTTTGGCGGGGTCAACGCCAGCGTGCTTTTCAAGCGCTGGCCGTAGAGCGGGTCGCGACGATGGCTCCTGAACCGCGCGGGCAACGCTGGGCGCGCATACGCGCAGAACGACGCGAGCAGATCCTGGCGGGGGCGTCCCGTGTGTTCGCCCAGCACGGTCTGGACGATGCCAGCATGGCGTTGGTAGCGGCCGAGTGCCAGTTCAGCAAGGTGACCCTCTACGCGCACTTCCGCAACAAGGAGGTGCTTGCAGAGAAAGTGCTGCAGCGTTGGCTGAAGGCCGTTGAGTCTGATGTGAGTCAGGTCGGCGTTGATGCGGATGATCTCGGCGCACTCCTGTGGTCAATTGCCGAGGGCCTCACGCGGGTGAGCATGACAGATGACTACCGGTCACTATCCAGAGCGGTTCATCAAGGAATGGCGGTTCCCGAACCTGTCGTGGCGAGGTGGGAAAGGCGGTTCGATCGACAGTTCGGCACCCTGGCCAGCGCGTTCTCTTCCAAGGGATCGCAGGATGCCCGCATACACGCCAGCGCCTTCCTGGCGTTGATCGACCGGAATGGGCCCGCGCACGAGACCGGCGCGATAGTCAGGCTGTTCCTTGCCAACTATCAGGCCCACAAACAATGACCCTTCGCCTCAAGCGCGTATCGCAGGAACCGTCTGCACACGACGCACCTTCCATCCCCAGCCACCCACAACGCGGAGCCCATCACCATGGATGACGTCATCATCATCGGCGGCAGCTTTGCCGGTCTCGCCGCCGCGCTGCAACTCGGCCGTGCCCGCCGCAAGGTCACCGTTCTCGATACAGGTCTACCGCGCAATCGCTTCGCCGGCCACTCACATGGCCTGCTCGGTCACGATCACAAGCCGCCGCTGGACATTCTGGCCGAGGCGAGGAAGCAGTTGGCGCGATATCCAACCATCAGGCTGGTCAGTTCGCGGGCCGACAGCATCTCCGGCGCCATCGACAATTTTTCCGTCCTCACCGGCGATGGCCAGACCTTTGGGGGCCGCCGCCTGATTCTGAGCTATGGCGTCACCGACCAGATGCTGGATGTGCCAGGCTTTGCCGAAGGCTGGGGCGCGTCCATCGTGCCATGCCCCTATTGCGACGGCTTTGAAGCAGCCGGCCAGCATTGGGGCCTGGTCTGGTCCGGACCGCAGTCGCACAGCTATGTAAGGCTGTACCACGATTGGACGGACACGTTGACGGTGCTCGCCCATGGCCACGACATTGCCCCCGATATCCGGGCCGATCTGGCATGCCGCAACATACCTGTCATCGATGGCCGGATCACCGGGATCGTCCATCGAGGAGGCCACAACGCCACGATCAAGTTTGATACCGGTCCCGATATCGCGGTCGACATCCTGTTCGCGCATCCGCGCAACAGGCCATCCGCAAGCTTGCATGAGTCATTGGGCCTGGCCACGGTCGATACGCCTCTGGGCGTCGTCCTCAAGGTGGACGAGCGCCGCGAAACCAGCATTCCCGGCATCTACGCCGCCGGCGACCTCGCCAATCCGCTCATGCCCTCGGTCACGCTGGCATCCTCACATGGGGCCACGGCAGGCATCTCCGCGCAGCAGTCGATGTTGGTCTGAGAGCGCGCGATGAAGTTCGTTTCAGGCAGGGATGCTCCCGAACTCGGGTGTCATTTTCCGGCCTTCATCGCACCTGACGTTCGCTTGTCAGAAATCCGCTCCAAGGTTGTGCCTGCTCGGCTATATTGCAGCGCGACCCGCAAGAACACTGCGGAAGGCCCTCAGAGCGATCCCTGAAAGGAAGTGCGGACACATGAAGCGTCATCTCCTGGCTGCTCTCTTGATCCTGCCGTTGGCGGCGAACGCCGTTGTCATCCGTAGCGATGTTGACGATTCAGAGTATCGGATAGATCGCTCCGGGTTGTCAGCGCTGGCAGATATGCCCGGCGAAGGCCATGGCGTTCTCATCGCACGGAAGTGGGTTGTCACCGCCGCACACGCAGCGCCCATGGAAGGCATGGATGCCGAGGTGGCCATCAACGGAAACGCATACAAAGTTTCGCGCGTATTCGTGCATCCCGGCTACAAGCGAATGCCCGATGCGCTGGGCCAAGAGGCTTTGAAGACAGGCGATCCGTCCAGGATTCACACCTTCCTCGCCGGTTCGGATGACATAGCGCTGATCGAACTGGAGACGCCAGTGGAGAACATTGCACCGATAACGCTTTATCGAGCTAGCGATGAAGTCACGAACGTTGCCATGTTTGTTGGGAAAGGGGCAACCGGCAATGGCATCGAAGGGCAGAGTCCCAACGCTTCACATCGTGGCGTGCTGAGGCGGGCCTACAACGTCATCACCGGGGCGAACGATCGCTATGTCTGGTATCGATTCGATCCCCCCGCACAAGGCCTGCCGCTCGAGGGTGTTCTGGGGAGCGGCGACAGCGGCGGCCCGCTCGTTGTGGGCCGGAAGGACGCTTGGCAGCTCATTGGTCTGGGGTCGTGGATCACGGCGGTTCCAGAGCACGCCCTGGAAGCCGGCTTCTATGGACAGATGGTCTACAACGTCCGCATATCCCGATATGCCACGTGGATCGATGGTGTGATGTGCGCGGCCGATGGCAGCTCTTGCAGATAGGTTGGCCGATCTTCGATTCAACGTGCGCCGTCGATGACCATGCCACCATCGGGCGTGAGCGTATAGCCGGTCAGATATCTGGCATCGTCGCTCGCAAGGAACAGAACGACGGGCGCCACGTCATCCTCTGGCGAACCGTGCCGGCCGAGTGCGTTGGTTGCCGGCGGCGTGTTCGGCCCAGCGCCCCAAGTGTCGGCGACCGGTTGGATGTTGTTGACGGTAATGTTGTCAGGGCCCCATTCGCGCGCAGCGGTGCGTGTCAACGCGCGGATCGCTTCTTTCGCCATGCTATAGGGGGCGTATGGAGCCATGCCTAGCATCGCCGCGGGCGATCCGAAGTTGATGACGCGACCCGCCCCGCTGGCCTTGAGATAGGGATAGCAGGATTGCATCGTTCGGAGCGCGGCAATCGGACCGGTATCGAAGTTGCGCTGCAACTGTTCAACCGACAAGTCGATGACCGGCGAGCTGACCACCGACGGGTCGAAGGCATTATTTACCAGGATGTCGATGCGGCCATACGCCTCTACGACTTTTTCGACAGCGGCCTTGATCTGCGCAGCGTCACTGATGTCGCATGGCACGCCAAGCGCCGCTTCTCCCGCCGCTTCGATGTCGGCGACCACTGCATTGACGTTGGCCGGCGTAAGAGAAAGCACGGCCACTTTAGCGCCTTCCGCCGCGAAGAGCTTGGCGGTGGCGCGGCCGATGCCTCGGCCGGAACCAGTGACGATGGCTACTTTTCCTTTGAGTCGGGACATGAATTTCTCCTTCTTAGTTGAGGGCGGCAGCTCGCATTGCTGGCACCACGGCATAAGGCGTGGGGACATCGCGTGCGGTGTTCTGTGTGGTGAATGAGACGATCAGGAGCGCCAGGCCGATCGCGGCCGGTAGAGCGCCCTGGGGCTTGCGGACGCCGAGGTGGGCCGAACCTGAAAGAAGCAGGTGGAAGAAAATGCCGGCGTAAGCCAGGTCACTCAACAGCATGCTGAAGCGCGACAGTATCGCCAGCGGAGCCAGAACCTTCACGATCACCATGAGTGGCACCAGGTAGGGCGCTGGATAGTTCAGTTCGACAAGGGTCTTGCGCACCCAGCTCTTCTTGGCGATGTAGATCGTCGCTGACGACAGATAGAGCAATGCCAACAGCCCTGTACTTGTCCAGTATGCGTAGATCGCAGACACCAGAGATCTCCAGAAAGTGTTCCATATCGACTTGACCGAAGAATGTCGCCTAGCATGGAATCCATCAAGTAGGATCAATTAATGGTGGTTAGTATGAAAAAGCAGACCAGAGACGTCGATCAGGTCAACATGCACGAGGAGATGCGCCGGGCGTTTGCACTGCTTTCGGGCAAATGGAAACTGGAGATCATGTGGTTGCTCAACCAGCGGATCTACCGCTTCGGGGAGCTGCGCAAGGCAATCCCCGGTATCACCCAGCACATGCTGACAGCACAGCTTCGTGAGCTCGAAGCCGATGGCTTGGTAACGCGCACGGTGTATGCAGAGGTGCCTCCGCGAGTCGACTACGAGATCACCATCAAGGCACGTGGCCTCGGGCCGACGATGGCGGCGCTGACGGCTTGGTGGGAAGAGTACGGAGACACCATTCAGAAGAAGCCGGCCACACGCGGCCGCAAGCCCAATCTGGCTTGACTGGATTTCAAACGGATCGGCTCTGCTGATCGGCTCAAGCGGGGTGATCGTCATCCGTCCGTACCGCGATGGGACATATGTCGATGACTGGCGTCCGCTGCTGCCCGAAAGGCGGACGCAGTACTACGCTGGCACGCCACAGCGCGCATCCTCCGGCGCGGCACCCGCCCATACCAACCGCAGCCGATCCGTCACGGTAGGTTCCTGCACGCCCGCCAGGAACTGATCCAGGTACGGCAAGGGCTTCAGCGGCCACTGAAGTGTGGCCTGCAGATGAACGATTGCGGGCGCCCGCTGCCGGGCGCCCAGCGGCACCTTGATCAACAGGTGCGGTGGCTGGGTTTCCACGTGCAGCACCAAGGCACCCCTGCATAGCACCTGGAAGGAAGCCGCTGCCGGCGCGGCTTCCGCGAACTCGAAGCCTTCCCGCGACCGCGCCTCTGCGAAGCGGAGTGCGTGGGTGCGCAGCTTCAAGAACGCCTCCTCGGACACGCCACGGTAGGTGAAGGGTTCTGGGTCCACCGGCTTTGGCCAAAGCGTGAGTGCCACAATCACCACTGCCAGGCAGAGCGCCAGCACTGCCCAATGGCACGCCATCGCCAGGCGGCTGCCCGCATCTGCGCTCGGCCCCACAGCGACGGCCCTTCAACGTTCGGGCTGCAGTCGCTCGCTGGCATTGGCTACAAGGCCGAGGGCCGCCATGATCAACCCTTCCATCACCCGGTCGCCCACGTACTGGTCTGGGTCGCCGTTCTGGCGGGTGCGTTCGGCGGCCAGCAACACCTCCAGCACCACGCGCAGGCCTGTGAGCGAGCAGTCCGCATCGGCCAGGGCCATCTGCCGGCCGCGAAGCTGGTGGCGTTCCGGCCAGGGCTGGCCGTTGGCGGCAACACCGGCGCCGATGCTGTGCAGCAGGGCGATGAGGGTGTTGGGATCTGCGGCCGGCTCGGCCGAGGGCGCCTCGTGGATGGGCTGTGGGGCAGGGGAGTAGGACGTGGTCATGGCATGGCTCCTTGCGTGCAGGCAGAAGCCGCCACCGATAAAGGTGGCGGACGATGCGTGGTTCGAAACCCGGTCTACGCTAAAACCGGCAGGCACAAGGCCTCCACGCACCGCCCGCCATAGCCGGCCGACGGATTGCCAGCCGGCACCACCAGATAGGTGATGCCGGCTGGCAAGCGTTTACTTCAGCGTAAAACCGGGGTTTCGAAGCCCGACCACCGTTCTCGGTGGCGTGGCTAGGATTACGCCCGGTTGTGCGCGATGCCAATACAGTAAGGGCAATGCCGTCACCGCTTTCGACGTTTTCAGAATCGTTGCATAGCAGGGAGGGGGTAAGCTCCCTGAGCTGCAAGGCCTGCGCTGGCATTGCCTGATGTGGGCCTGATGGCTGGTGCCGCTCGACGATTGCAGCCAAGGGCAGGGCAGATGCGACAGAATGACTGCTGATTCGCAGCCGCCATCAGCCCTTCATCGCTGCCTTTGGCCCGTTTCAACCACGCCGTATTCGGGCCAGCGGCACGGGCATTTCATCGGTGCGAAGTGGCATGCCTGGACTCAACGGTTCTGGGCTTCAGGCCGCCAGCGCGAACGCCTTTCCAGCACCGCTGGCGTGGCGCAGGTGCCTGGGCTTCACACGATCACCGGGGTGCGTTCACCATCTGGCTACGGCGGTACCTACACCGTAGCGTCATGGTTACAACGGCATCCCACGATCATCGCATACGGGTCGGCTGTGCAGGCTGGTCGCTGCCGTCGCAGGTAGCGTCCGCCTTCGGTGCGGGTGACAGCGCCTTGCAGCGTTACGCTTCGCGCCTGCGCATCGTGGAAATCAACTCCTCGTTCTATCGGCCGCATCAGCCCGCCACGTATGCGCGTTGGGCGACGAGCGTGCCCGAGGGATTCCGTTTTTCGGTGAAGATGCCGCAGAGCATCTCCCATGTGGCCCGCCTGCGCGGCGCGTCACCGTTGCTCGACCCGTTCCTGCACGCTGTGCAGCACCTGGGCGACCGGCTGGGCGCGCTGCTGCTGCAGCTGCCGCCCAGCCTGGCCTATGATGGCCGCACCGCATCGGCATTCTTCCGCGCACTGCGTCGGCGCAGCACGCTGGCGGTCGCCTGCGAACCGCGCCATCCCAGCTGGTTCGAGGACAAGGCTGACGCACTGCTGTGTGCTCATGAGATCGCCCGCGTCGCAGCCGATCCCGCCCGTATCGCAGCGGCAGCTACGCCGGGAGGCGCGCGGCATTGGAGTTACTGGCGCTGGCACGGGCAGCCGCGTGTCTATTACAGCGCCTACGATGCCCCCAAGCTGCATCGCCTGGCCACAGCCGCGCAGCAGGCAGCGCGTCACGGTGATGCCTGGATCGTCTTCGACAATACCGCGCAGGGCCACGCAGTGCCCAACGCGCTGCAACTGCAGAAACTGCTGGAGCACGCCAATGCCTGAGGGTCCTTCGATCGTGCTGCTGCGCGAAGCGGCATCGCGCTTCAGGGGAAAGACCGTTCGCGAGGTCTCAGGCAACACCCGTCTGGATCTGAGCCCACTGGTCGGCCGCCGCCTCCGTGCCGTGCGCAGCTGGGGCAAGCACTTCCTGCTGGAATTCAGCCACCTCACGCTGCGCATCCACCTGATGATGTTTGGCAGCTGGCGCATCGACGAACGCAAGGACACGCCGCCGCGGGTCTCCCTGCGTTTCGATTCGGGCGAGCTGAATTTCTATGCCTGCTCGGTGAAGTTGATCGAAAAACCGCTGGACGAAGTCTACGACTGGCGCACCGATGTCATGAGCGAGAAATGCGACCCTGCGCTGGCATGTCGCCGCCTCAAGGCGATGCCCGACGTGATGGTCTGCGATGCGCTGCTGGACCAGGCGCTGTTCGCCGGTGTGGGAAACATCATCAAGAACGAAGTGCTGTACCGCATCCGCGTACACCCGGCCAACCGGGTCGGCGACCTGCCACCGCGCAGACTCACCGAGCTGGTCGCGCAGGCACAGCAGTACAGCGCCGACTTTTTGCGATGGAAGCGGGCATACGAGCTGAAAAGGCACTGGCAGGGGCATACAAAACGCACCTGCCCCGGCTGCGGCGGTCCAATCAGCAAACAGTACCTGGGCACCACGCACCGACGCACCTTCTACTGTCCGGTATGCCAGATCGACTATCGGGCGACCTCTGCGGCGCGCTCAGCGTCGGCCCGCGGCAGCCGTCTGGCGCGCTGATCGTTCTGGTGCTGGAAGCAGCCGCACGATCTGTGGGTTGTCGAGTACCTGCGCAGTGCCAGAGCGCTGCAAGGTCTGCAGTGCCGGCGCGCGTCGTCCGGGCAACGCTGCAGTCGCGCCTGATGCGACCACGGTGGCGAACTCTCGCGAATTGGCGTCCATGGCGGTGGCCAACACACAGGAATCCAATGCCATGCCGGCCAGAACGAGTCGGCCCACACCCAGCTTGGCCAGCAGCACCGGCAACGGCGTTGCCAGGAACGCGGAATGCTTGGGTTTCAGGATGAAATAGTCGCCCGTGCGCGGCGCCAGCTCGGTAGCTATCCGCGCCGACGCACCGCCCTTCAATCGGCATGCCTGCACCAGTTGTGGGAAGTCACGCTGCCAGTCGCCGAAGTTGTCGTTGGCATAGATGACCGGCAGATTGCGTGCATCGAATGCCGCCCGCAACGCCGCGGTCTGCACAGCCGCGCGCACCGCCAGTGGCGCCAGGCGACGCCCTTGGGGGAAGTCGAACAGGCTGAAAAAGTCGATGATGAGCAGGGCGACCGTCGAGTCCATGGCAGGTTTCCGGAGGCGGCGCCCACCCTGTTGCTGTCAGGGAAGGGCGCCTGTGGGGCTCAGGCTGCCTGTGCGGCCTTGGCGTTGCCACCGCCCTTGGCAAGCAGCGTCAGCTTCTCGTCGGTGGCCTTTTCTTCTTCCAGCGTTTCCAGCAGCAGTGGCAGGGCGTCCTTGTAGCCCAGCTGCTTGGCCAACGCTGCAGTGGTGCCGTAGGAGGCAATCTCATAGTGTTCGACCTTCTGCGCGCCACCGATCAGCGCAGCATCCCGTACCGGCCCCTTGTCGATACTGTCGATGGCGTCCTTGCCTTCTTCGACCAGGCCTTCCATCGCCGCGCACTTGATCCGCTTCAGGCGGATGCCCAGCAGTTCCACCACTTGGTCGATACGTTCGATCTGGCCTTGGGTTTCCTCCAGGTGGGTTTCGAATGCCATCGCCAGATCAGGGTTCTCGGCCGCCCGGGCCAGGCGGGGCAGCGCCTTGGTCAGCTGCTTTTCGGCGCTGTAGATGTCGGACAGTTCGTGGATGAACAGGTCTTCTGCGGTCTTGATGGCCATTGCTGTGTTCCAGATGGGTAGTGAGCGTTGAAGCTAGACCTGTCTGCGTTCGCGTAGGGCGCAGGATCAGTGAACAGCACATGCGCATCGGCATGCCCAGCGCATGCATCGCCCTCACGTGGCCAGGCCAATGCGGTCCACGCCACCCGTGGCAACGATGAGCCCTCAGTCTCCGGTCTGCGCGTGCGGCGCCCGCAGCCCCTTGGATTGGGGTGAATCCTTTTGCCGCAGGAAGATGGTCAGCACCACCAGCGCAAGGACGGCAAGAAACTCGCTCTGCCAGTTCTGCATGGATTCAAACCAGAACGTGCTGCCGGTCACGTGCTGCAGCAGGGTCGGCGGCGGCAGGCCCTACAGCGTCTGCTCAAGCTGTTGCGCGCGCCAGCTGCCCAGCGCGTGCAGGCAGAAACTGGCGAGAAAGAGCAGGCCGAAGGCGATTGCAAGAGAGTGTCCGTAAAGTGTCTTCCAGAGCCCACCACGCAACACCGGCCACGGCGTCGGCCCGTTCTCCACGCGCTCGCTCTCCTCGGCCGGATCCAGCGGGCGGATCCAGCGGGCGGGATTCGGCCGAACCGCGCTGCCGCTTGGCGGCCTCCGCACCGCGCACCGGCGAGCAACGTCCCATGGGGTATGGATTCGAGGTGGGCGCCGGTCGACCGGGTCACATGGTGGCAGTTGTTGCAGCGCACGCTGATGGCGACCACGCTTTGAATATTCCCCTGCTGGTCACGCATGGGATCAATGTCGAGAATGTAGAAAAGGCCTGTGTCAGGCATGGTCGGGTACCGGGAAGTCGGTGCATCCTGCAGGGGCGGGCGCCTTCATCTTGTGACGAAAGTCCGAATTCAGCACTCCACCAAGCTGAAGCGTTATGGATTCTGGATGCATCTCGACGCGCAGTTGAGCCCGGCCCTGTTAAGTTCGCTGCTTACCACGGAGGTGCGCCATGCCTGTCAGGGCGGTCGTATATGCCAGCGAAGCCAGTGCAGCGATCGCACTGGACAAGCCGGGGCAGGCCAGCGGCAAGTTGGACGCGATCGTGGACGATGCGTGCCGATTCAACCGGGACGCTGGCGTAACAGGCGTTCTGCTCTTCGATGGGCAGCGGTTTCTGCAGTACCTTGAAGGGCCGGAAGACGGACTTGCGGTAGCCTATTCGCGTGTCCTCGGCGCACGCAGCCACTCAGCATTGGTCGAGTTGCAGCGGGGCAGGGCCGGGCAGAGGCGTCTCCCTTTCTGGCCGATGCGCTGGCTGCCTGTAGAGGCCGCGGACTTGCGCACCCTTGCCCACGCGGACTGGACGGGTTTCAAGCAGCATGGCGATATCGAATCGACGAGCGCCACCGGCATGGATCGTCTGAAAACGCTGGTCGAGCGCTACGCGGTTGCTGCCTGATCGCCGCGTCCCGCCCGGTGATCGATCGAAGTGGCATCATCCAGCCAGCGCGGGCGCACCCTTTACGTGCTGGACGAACCCACCACCGGCCTGCATGTGTCAGACGCAGACAGGCTGCTGGTGCAGCTGCAGCTGCAGCGGCTGGTGGATGCGGGAAACACGGTGGTGATGATCGAGCACGACATGCGCGCGGTTGCGCAGGCGGACTGGGTGATTGATGTCGGGCCTGGCGCAGGCAGTGCGGGTGGCACCATTGTGGCCAAGGGAACGCCGCATCAGGTCGCCCGCGCCAGGGCGAGCAGGACGGCGCCGTTCCTTGCGTGGGAGCTGGGGCAGGGCGGCTGATCGAGGGGCGGATGCATCGAAGAAGACACCGGGCGCGACCGAGGTATCGGCGCCCGATGTCCTGCCGCCGGATCCTGCTTTGTCGAGCTGATCGCTCCCTTGGCCGCATGGTCGATCGTGTGGGCGGACCACCTTGGGCTGCGCCATGAAGACTGCATGGCTTGCCGAAACATTGGTGATGCGGGCGTTGATGCGCTCGCCCATGTGGATGAGCAACGGCTGGTCGAATGCCTGGTCTTCGGTGGCAATGACGGCCCAGCTGGCTTTCGTCCGCCAGGCGGCCTGTCTCGGCTTCGTGGCGAACGCCGACATGTTGATGGGCACCTGCGACTCGCGCAGGAATGCGGCGTCAGCGTCCGTGGTGTCGTATGCGAAGCCGGCCTTGAACGCGGTCTGGCTGATGAACCCGAAGCGGTCGCTCCCGGCTTCAATGACGAACCTGGGGGTGGGGGCGAACCCTTCGTACTGCTGCGCGGTGGTCTCACCTGCATCCGGTGCCAGCGCATCCATGACCATCTGCCTGGCACCTTCGTAGTCGGTGCCGGCATTGGCGGCGATGCCGCCGAGGAAATCGACCGCAGCTTCCGTCTCGATCCAACCCGGCAGGACACGGATCACGCGCACGCCCTTGGGAGTCACTTCCTTGGACAGTGCCTTGCTGTAGGTGGACAACGCCGCTTTGGCTGCGGCGCAGGTGCTCGTGGCGTCATGCAGCGGCAGCACGCTCTGGACCTGCCGCCCCTGGGCACGGCGGACCAGCGCCTTGATGCGCGCGTCCAGCTCCTTCAGGGAAAAGGGCTTGACCAGGTAATCATCCGCACCCAGCGCGAGCCCCTGCACGCGGTCTTCCACCGGAGCACGGGCGGTCAGCATCAGGACCGGCACCGGATTCTGGAATTCCTCGCGGAGTGTCTGGCACAGTGCCATGCCATCAAGGCGGGGCAGCACCAGGTCCAGCAGGATGGCATCGTAATCATTCTGCGTTGCCCTGCGCAGGCCGCTGGCACCATCTCTTGCATCGTCAAGTACGTAGCCCAGTGGTTCGAAGAACGCATCAAGGTTGGCAACCAGCTCGGGGTTGTCTTCAATGATGAGCAGTCACGTCATGGGCTACGCGCATCCGTGCATGAGCAGCGGACTTTGGACGACCACCGGTGGTTTGCCAAGTGCGGGGAGGTGCTGCAGGCCATCGTCGGACAGGGCGACAGGCGCCTGTGATAGCGTGCCGGGATGAAGATCCTTGCCATATCCGGCAGTGCTCGCCGGCTGTCCACCAACACCGCATTGCTGAGGGCGCTGGAAGGAATCGCGCCGCCGGATATCGCACTGGCCACCTACGCCGATCTTGGCGGACTTCCCGTTTTCTCTCCCGACCTTGAAGATCTGCCCTTGCCTGACAGCGTCGTGCGCTTCAAACAATGCATTGAAGCCAGCGATGGCATCCTGATTTCAAGCCCCGAGTACGCGAGAGGCATTCCCGGCGGCCTGAAGAACGCCATGGATTGGCTTGTATCGGGCGACCTTGTGGTTGCAAAGCCCATCGCCCTGGTACACGCCTCCCATCGCGGCGACGACATGCTCGCGTCTCTCCGGCTTGTGCTGTCGACCGTCAGTTCCCGCTTCAACGAGGAACTGTTCCTGCGCTTTCCCTTCATCAAGATGGAGCCGGAGGCCATTGCCAGTGCTGTACGACAACCGGACAATCGCACGCCGGCAGAGGCCTTTCTTCAGGCGTTCGCCCGCTACTGCGGGCGGACTGCTACATGAGCCGCTGTGCGGCCAGCGCAGCAAAGACGCACCACAGCACCACCCACGCCGCCGACATCCGCGCAACCGCCAGCAGTGCAAAGCCCACTGCGGCGATCGCAAGATCGATCGCCCCCCGCACGCCTTCGATCCACACCGGATCATGGAACGCGGCAGCCAGCAGGCCGACCACGGCCGCACCGGCTCCGGCCACTGCTCTGGCCGCCCACCGTCGGCACACCAACTGGTTCCATATCGGCAATACCGACAGCAGCAGCAGGAATCCCGGCAGGAAGATGGCCAGCAGCGCAATTGCTGCGCCCGCCACCGCTGGCAGGCCCGATGAAGCTTCTGCACCAAGGAACGCCGCAAGCGAGAACATCGGACCGGGCATCGCCTGCGCTGCACCGTAGCCGGCTAGGAACGTGTCCGGTTCTACCCAGCCGCTGTCGACCACCGCATGCTGCAGCAGTGGAAGTACGACGTGGCCTCCACCAAAGACCAAGGCCCCTGCCTGATAGAACGCGCCTGCAATGCGGGGCCCCGTCGGCGGGGTGGAGGAGGGCAGCGCCAGCGAAGCCGCCAACCCGACCACAAACAGCACCAGGCTGATGGCGGCGCCACGTGCGCCGTACCGAACCGGAAATACCGCAGCAACCGGCGCCCGTGCGTGGGTGCACAGCCACATGCCCAGCAGGCCGCCCAGCCCCACCGCGATCAACGATCCCCACGCGCTACCGGCCAGCACCGCTACGGCCAGTGCGAGGCAGGCAATCAACACGTGCCGCATATCGGGCAACAGTTGCCGCGCCATGCCCACCAGGCCGTGGGCGACCACCGCCACGGCCACCAGTTTCAGGCCGTGGATGACGGCCGGGTAGACTCCGTGATGCAGTCGAGAGGCTGCTGCGGCAGAACCAAACATCAACAGCGCAGAGGGCAGGGTGAATGCAGCGAATGCCGCAAACGCGCCCCGCCAGCCGCCCCGGAACAGGCCGATGGCGAGGCCCATCTGGCTGCTGGCCGGCCCCGGCAGGAACTGGCAGACCGTCAACAGTTGGGCGAAGCCGGCATCATCGAGCCAGCGACGGCGCTGCACGAATTCACGGTGGAAATAGCCGAGATGGGCGATAGGCCCACCAAAGGATGTCAGCCCCAGTTTGAGGAAGACAAAAAACACCTCCATGGCGCTGCCGCGGCCTTTCAACGCATCAGCGGCATCAGCTTCGGGCGGGGGCGGCGATCCGGTCACGGGCCGAGGATACACAGTCCCGATGTCGTTCATTGCAGTCGCCGTTCCGGACCGCGGAACGGGGCGGGGCACGCTGAACCGTTACCGGCCGAGCGCATGGACTCGTTCACAGGCGCTGTTCTATATTCCGGGCCAAGACGCCGCATGCCGCGGCTGTAGCGGGAGTCTTCCCATGAAAACCGGACGTTTGCTTGGCATTGCCCTGGGCGCGGCAGTCACCCTGGTGGCCGCCCCTGCCTGGGCCGATCCGCCGCACCATGCACGTGGCAACGGACCGCCGCCCCATGCAGGTGGCCCCCACAACCGCGACGCTCCCCCGCCGGGCTGGCAGAAAAAGGCATGGCGCCGCGGCGACCGCTTGCCCTGGACCGAGGTTGACCGCCGCTACTGGGTGGACGACTACGCGCATTACCGTCTGCGCGACCCCGGTCGCGGTCAGCGGTGGGTGCGGCAGTCGGATACGGAATACCTGCTGGTGGAGATCGCCACCGGCGTGATCATCGACGCCTTGCGTCGCTAGGGATTCCGGCACGCGCCCCCGGGCGGCACGCAGCCGCAGCGGGGGTAATGGCGGCACGACCGCCGGTGACATCGCGCTCTCACCCCGGCAACTCGCACTTCATCTTGCCGTCCACGTAATACGGCTTGGGTACGCTCGGGTTGTCGCTGGTCTTCTCAAAGACCACTTCGAACGACGCTGCGTTGGGCGAGCCCTTGCGATCGTTACACGCGTCGTGGAGTTTTTTCTTGACCGCAGCAATGCCGGCCTCGCGGTTGGCACCGTCGGCGCTGTTGGTCAGGTTTGCGGTTTCAGCCAGGGCCAATGGGCTGAAGGCAGACAGGCAGCCGGCGATCATCAGGGTATGCAGCTTGGTCAAGGGGGGCACCTCGCGGAAGTCCAATGAGGCGGTCAGCATAATGCGGGAGCGTTAACAGCACGTGCCCGTTTGCGGCAGTTGGCTTGGCTGCCGTTGTTTGGTACAAGCCAAGCTATCGAAGATCAGAGAATGGGCGCGAGCCATGTCCGAACCGTATTCGGCCCTGCTCAGGCTGCAGCTGCCGCGCGAGCGTCTTGCACGCTGGTTGGCTGCCCCGGTGCCTGCAGCATCGAGGTGGGATGACTGGCGATCCATCGCCGGCCGGTGGCGCCTGCCCGGCGGCGTCGATCTGGCTACGTCCAGTGATGTGGAGCTGGGTGATTTCCTCTCCGATTGCACTGCAATGCTGGCCCGGCATGCGGATAATCGCGCAGCGTTGGCCGCCTTCTTGGAATCGGCGCAGGCGGAGAACATCAAGGTTGCGGCCTACGATCGGGCCGGGGCTTACTTCGTTGCAGGGTCACTGACGTATTCCGAGAACCTCTATGACCTGGTCGTGTTTCTGGCCATGGCGCGCGGCGCCGCCGATTTCCTTGAGCCTGGCGAGCACGGCGTGGCACTGGTGCACGACTACCTATGGGCCGAGGACGGTGAACGAGAGACGGTTGCTGCGGTCCACCTCGCCGGCAAGGGCGATTCCGGCTTCATGACGCCGGCGCGGTCCGGCGAGG
Source organism: Stenotrophomonas sp. STEN046 (assembly GCF_056759755.1). Lineage (NCBI taxonomy): Bacteria > Pseudomonadati > Pseudomonadota > Gammaproteobacteria > Lysobacterales > Lysobacteraceae > Stenotrophomonas > Stenotrophomonas sp. STEN046. The sequence goes on along the minus strand of NZ_JBRRDR010000001.1, from coordinate 176,378 downwards.
CCGCTGCAACCTTCGATCCAATGGTCGAGCTCATGCTGGATGGAGCGGACGACCCGCAGTTCACTCCACGCAATCAGTTCGACCGTATCCAGGACCGCGCCCACGCGGCGCAGAGATGACGATGAGCCCGCGCCGCCGCTGCAGGTCGCCGGACCGGAACGAAGGGGCTGCTGCCGCATGCGAGTGATGGAGACAGCGTTGTCTGCCGACGTGCTGGCCCTGCTGGAGGCCAGCGGCCTGCCTACGGAGGATCTGCGTGCAGGCCGGCCAATCACCTTTCTGGCAGCGTCGTTGAACGGAGAGCTGCTCGGTTGTGTGGGCTATGAATCGAGCCGCGACGTCGTGCTCCTGCGCTCGTTGGCGATCCAGCCGATGTCGCAGGGCAGGGGCCTGGGGCGGCAACTGGTGGTGGAACTGGAGCAGCATGCCAAGGCGGCGGGTGGCAGGACCGTGTTCCTTCTCACGACCACGGCAGCACCGTTCTTCGAGCAGCTTGGCTATGAGCGCGTCGCGCGCGATGCAGCACCGGGATTCATCGCTGCGTCGACGCAGTTCAGTGAACTGTGCCCAGGCTCCGCCCAGCTGATGATGCGTCGGCTGTAGGCCAACCGTGACCGGAGCGGGTGCTTCAGCGCTCTTCTCCAATGCTATCCGGGACTTGCCGCGTTGCGATCCGTGATCCCTCGAGTCCAGAGGACAGCTGCGGTGTCGATACCGAGGCGCGCGTGATCAACTGGTGCGCAAGCACGTGGTTGACGGTTGTGCGCCTTGAAGACGCGGAGCGGCGCATTTCCCGCAGCAGGATGTCTATCGCGTTGTCCGCCATCTCTGCGACCGGCTGATGGATGGTGGTCAGTTCCGGCCACACCATTGTCGCGGCGGAGGTGTCGTCGAAGCCCACCACCGAAAGATCCCCCGGCACCTGCAGGCCGCGGCGGTGGGCCACTGAAACAACCGCCGATGCCATGTCATCGTTGCTGGCGAAGATCGCACTGGGTGGCGGGCCCTGGGCCAGCAGCCGCTCGGCTGCCTCCAGGCCGGAACGGTAGGTGAAACAGCCGGGTTGCACGAGCGCGTCGTCGTAGCCGATGCCGGCGTCGGCCAGTGCATCCCGGTAGCCCTGCCAGCGGTGCGCGCTGGCGGTCTGGTTCGGGTCGCCCTTGATATAGCCGATGCGGGTATGCCCGTGGGCGATGAGGTGCGACACCATGTCATGGCTGGCCTGGCGGTCGTCGATGCGCACGCAGGAGATCCTGTCGCTGAAGCGGCTGGAGGCGATGGAGACGACGGGAATGCCCGCGTTGACGAATACCTCGACGATGTCCTTCGATTCACACAGCGGCGGCGGAAGAATCACGCCTGCCACGGTGGTGGTCAGTTGCCGTGCCGCCTCGCGACGCGCCGGGGTGCCCAGCTCATCCCAGGCAGCGATGACCAGCTGCGCCGCCGACCGGGTGGAACCGCGCAGCGCGCCGACCAGCAGTTCGCGCAGGTAGCTGGAGCTGGGGTTGGTGTAGATCAGGGCGATGCAGGTGTGCTGCGCCGCGGCCAGGGCGGAGGCAGCAGGGTTGGGCCGGTAGTCCAGAGCCAGCACGCTGCGCAGGACGCGTTCGCGGTTGCCTTCGCGTACCCCGGCATGGCCGTTGATGACGCGTGACACCGTCATGGCCGAAACACCTGCATGGGCAGCGACGTCATCGATGGTGATGGCGCTTGCTTTCCGACGGACCGCTTTATGGCCGCTTTTCAAGGCTGGATTCCTTTGCTGCGCTGCATGATGACAAGCGCGATTGCGGATGAGTAGTCTGCGCCCTGACGCGATGGTAGCGCTACCACTTGGCCGCTGTAAGGCCAGCGGATGCCCCCCTTTACCGCGCGGCTGTTCCGCAAGTCTGAAAGCGAGTTTGAGTCGCAGTGAATGCAAAGCGCACTGCGATGTTCGGTGTGGAAGACGGGCGTCGCCCGTACGTGCCCCCAGGAGGGGCGGTACATCCATTCGATCGTATGTCAGAGGGGAGAGTCATGAGCGCTGCTACTTTCCGTCGTACCCCAGGCCGGAGGGCTCGTCGATGAGCCGGACGCTGGCGAAGTTCACTTCCAGGGCCATGTTCACCTTTGTGGGTGGCGTCCTGGTCATCAACCCCGCATTCGCACAAGAGGCGTCAACGCCGGCGCCCGTCGCCGGGCAGCAGAATCCGCCCAGCCCGACACAGCTGGACACCGTGCAGGTCACCGGCATCCGCAACAGCCTCAGCCAAGCCATGGACATCAAGCGCGATTCGGCCGGCGTGGTCGATGCGATCAGTGCGGAGGACATCGGCAAGTTCCCCGATACCAACCTGGCCGAATCCCTGCAGCGCATCACCGGCATTTCGATCGAGCGCCGTGATGGTGAGGGCGCACAGGTAACGGCGCGTGGCTTCGGCCCTCAGTTCAACATGGTGACGCTCAACGGGCGGCAGATGCCTGGCGCCGATGCGTTCGGTGCGTCGGGGCAGGTCGCCATCGGTGGTGTCGATGGTGGCACCCGGGCCTTCAACTTCGCCCAGCTGGCCGCTGAAGCCGTCAATGGCATCGAGGTCTACAAGACCAGCCAGGCCAATGTCCCCAGTGGTGGCATCGGTGCCACCATCAACATCCTGACCTCGCGCCCGTTTGACCACGAGGGCATCGTCGCCAGCGCCGGGGCGAAAGCCGTCTCCGACCGCAGCCAGCCGTTCGGCGACGACCTGACGCCGGAGCTGTCCGGCATCTTCAGCTATGCCAATCCGGACAAGACCTTCGGCGTAGGCGTGAGCGCGAGCTACCAGAAGCGCAAGGGCGGTTCGGTGCAGGCCACCGACAACTACTGGAACGTGCAGCCGTGGACCGGCACGATGCCGGGCAACCCGAGGGTGGTCAATGCACCGGCGATCGGTGCGCTGTATGCGCGGCCGAACGACCTGCGCTATGCCTTCTCCGAATTCGAGCGTGAGCGCATCAACGGCCAGGCCGTGCTGCAGTTCGCGCCGACCGATGCGGTGACCTTGACCCTGGATTACACCTATTCGACCAACGAGATCACCGAAAATCGTGGCGAGCAGGGCATGTGGCTGCAGAACAGCAACTACACCGATGTCGAATTCGATACCAGCGGTGCGGTTGCCACGCCCATCTATATCCGTGAAATCGCCGGCACCAAGGACTTCGGCCTTGAGCAGCAGCGCAGCATGCAGAAGTACAAGCTGGGTTCGCTCGGCCTGAACGCGGTCTGGAATGTGACCGACCGCTTCAAGCTCAGCTTCGATGCGCACAACTCGAAGAACGAAAGCCGCCCGAACGATCCGCTCACCGGTGGCGGCTCCATCTTCAGCAGCATCGCCGGCACCAACAACTGCACCGCAGGACCGCATTGCGGTGGGTCATGGGTGCAGGAAATGAACTTCAACAACGGCCTGCCGGTGGGCACCCAGGTGTGGTTCCCGAGCACCGCCGATGCCATCGCCAACACCAATGGCGTGGTCAATCCGGGTTTCGCGCCGGGCGAAATCGGTTCGCAGGTGTTGCGCATCAACTCACAGACCCAGATCAGCGAGATCAAGCAGGGGCGTGTCGACGGTGAGTGGAGCTTCGACAAGGGGCGCTTCCAGTTCGGCGTGGACTCGAGCAAGCAGACCACCCACCGCATCCAGGCCGCGGAGAACTACAACACCCTGGGCGATTGGGGCGTGGCCAATGTTGACGGGGATGTGGCCAACGGGCTGATGGACCTGCTGCAGCCGGTCAACATCGTCGGGCTGTTCAACGACTTCAATGCCAACAGCTTCACGGCCTGGCGCGGCGACGCGGGTCGTCTCGCGCAGTGGGCGGCGGACAACTATGGCGCCAATCTCGGCGTGAGCCCGCAGCGCGCCGCCGACAACCTGGTGGAAGAGAAGACCAAGTCGGCCTACTTCCAGGTTGAGCTGGATGGTGAGCTGGGCGGCATGCGTACCAATACCCGACTGGGGGTGCGCTATGAAACCACCGACGTTGTCTCCACCTCGAACATTGCCATCCCGGAGGCCATCGAGTGGCAATCCAACAATGACTTCCGTGTCGTGCTCTCCGACGAACAGCAGCCGTTCACCGAGAAGAACAGCTACAGCTACATCCTGCCCAATCTGGATTTCAGCATCGATCTTCGCGAGGACCTGAAGGGGCGTGTCTCGTTCGGCAAGAGCATCGCACGCGCACCGATCGGCAACCTGTATGCCGGCCCGACCGCCCAGCAGCCGTTCGGCTCGGTCCTCATCGACCCGTCCTCGCGGGCCAGCGGTACCGCACAGAACCCGCAGCTGAAACCGCTGGAATCGGACAACCTGGATCTGGCGCTGGAGTGGTATTTCGCCGATGCGAGCTACGTCTCGCTGACCTACTGGAACAAATCGGTCGACAATTTCGTCGGCAACACCATTGTCCAGGAGAATCTGTACGGCCTGCGCGATCCTACCGCCGGTCCGGATGCGCAGGCGGCGCTGGCGTTCCTCACCAGCGGCGCCTGCGTCACACAGGTCGGCGCTGCCAATGCGGCGGCGTGCTCGGCCAATGACACCTCGCTGTTCACGGCCCTGGCCCTGCTGCGCAACAATCCCGCCGGGTTGGGCGCCTACAACGGTACCGATGCCCAGGTGCTGGCCACTGAAGCAGCCTACGACCTGTACGGTACGGCCGGCGATCCGCTGTACCAGTTCAACGTCAATCGTCCCATCAACCAGAACAAGGCCAAGCTCCACGGCTGGGAACTGGGCGGGCAGTACTTCTTCGGCGATACCGGCTTCGGCATCCTGGCCAACTACACCCTGGTCGATGGCGATGTGGGCTTCAACAACGCAGGCGATCCGGGTATCGACCAGTTCTCGCTCACCGGCCTGAGCGACACCGCCAACGCCGTGCTGATGTATGAGAAGTACGGCTGGTCGGTACGCCTTGCCTGGAACTGGCGCGACCAGTACCTGATCCTGGCCAACCAGGGTGCCAGCCGCAATCCGTACTATGTGGAGGCGTATGAGCAGTGGGATCTCAGCGTGAACTACACCCTGGATGATCACTGGTCGTTCGGCCTGGAGGCGATCAACCTGACCGGTGAGGATGTCCGCTGGCGCTCGCGCACCTCGCAGATGATCGTCAAGCTGGCCGACCAGAGTCCGCGGTATATGCTCGGCGTGCGCTACAAGTTCTGAACCGTGGGGGGTGCAGCTGCCACGGCAGCTGCACCGGTTGAAGGCATCTGACCGAACGGGACACGTCCATGCCGCGTTACGAAATGCTCAACAACGTTGCCCACCGCGATCTTCGCGTTGCCACCGGCTTCGGGCCGGAGTTCGGCGATGCGGTCGGCATGGTGCCGGCGTACCCGAGTGAATTTGCAGAACTGCAGCGGGAGTACCCGATCTTCCTGCGCAGGGATGCCGACACCGGTGGCTGGCAGTCGGTGGCTCTGCTGGGCTTCGAGCAGCACGAGAACCTGTTCCTGCAGGGCGACCGCTGGAATGCGGCGTACCTGCCCGGTGCGGCGGCCAAGGGGCCATTCCTGATCGGCTTCCAGGAGAACCACGTTGATGGCGCGCTCACCCGGGAGGCCGTGCTGCATGTGGATCTGGACCATCCGCGCGTGAGCGCGATGCAGGGGGAGCCGGTGTTCCTGCCGCAGGGAGGGAACTCGCCTTATCTCGAACACGTCGCCGGCGTGCTGCGCGGCATTCACGATGGCCATGCGTTTGCCGCGGAGATGTTCGCCGCCCTCGATGCGAACGGGCTGATCCAACCGGTCACGCTGGACGTGCGGATCGATCCGGAGCATCGGATCGGTGTCAACGGCCTGCATGCGATCGACCGTGATCGGCTGGCGCAGCTGGACGGTGCCGCGCTGGCCGCGCTCAACCGCGCCGGCTATCTGGAAGGCGCCTATCTGATGCTGGCGTCACTGCACAACATGCGCCGCCTCATCGCCGAGAAGCAGCGGCGACTGCGGGCGCAGGATGCCGCTGCTGCGGCAGGCAGGAACTGACCGGTGCTGGACGGCCTCCCGATGCGTACCCTGGAAGGGCTCGATGCCACTGCGCTGCCGCTGGAGTCGCTGGTGGCTGCCGGCGAACCGGTGGTGCTGCGCGGCATCGCGAACGGATGGGGGCTGGTGCAGGCCGGTGCACGTTCCCTGCAGGAGGCGATGGCCTACCTTCGCGGCTTCGACGCAGGCGTGCCGGTTCCCTATTCCTTCGGCGGCCCCGAGATCGAAGGGCGCCCGTTCTACAACGCCGACTTCACCCGCTTGAACTTCGAGGTCCGGCGTGGCGTGCTGACGGAGGTGCTGGACGCAATTGGCGATCATCTGGATTCGCCGAACCCGCCCACCTACTACGTCGCTTCGCTGCTGATCGCACGGGCGCTGCCCGGGTTCGCGCAGCACAACGATGCCGGCCTGGCCGGACAGGGCATCGATGCCTCGGCCAGCATCTGGATCGGCAACCGGGTGACGGCCTCCTGCCATTACGACATCCCCGACAACCTGGCGTGCTGTGCGGTGGGCCGGCGCCGCTTCACCCTGTTTCCGCCGGAGCAGATCGACAACCTCTACCCGGGGCCGATGGAGCCGACCCCGGGAGGACAGGTGGTCAGCACGGTGGACTTCGAACGCCCGGACGTCGACCGCCATCCGCGCTTCCGTGATGCCATGGCAAGCGCGCAGACCGCCACGCTTGAACCCGGGGATGCCATCTTCATCCCGGGCCTGTGGTGGCACCACGTGCGCAGCCTGGAACCGTTCAACGTGCTGGTGAATTACTGGTGGCGCAGCGCGCCGGCCTTCCTGGGCTCGCCCCTGCCGGCGCTGCAGCATGCGATGTGGGCCCTGCGTGATCTACCGGCACGCGAGAAACAGGCCTGGGCAAGGATCTTCGATTACTACGTGTTTGGTCCCGGCGAGCGGGCAGGGCAACACCTGCCCGAAGCCGCCCGGGGGGAGCTGGCACCGTTCGACGAGACGCAGGCGCGGCGCATGCGCGCGCAGCTGCTGGGTCGACTCAACCGCTGATGGGGAGCATCGCATTGAACGCTGCGGACACTACACAAGGGCGGATCCGGAGAGTGGTGATCGCCGGTGGCGGCACTGCCGGCTGGCTGGCCGGCTGCGCGCTGGCGCACCAGTTCCGCCAGCAGCTGGACATCACCCTGGTAGAGTCCGAGCAGATCGGTACCGTGGGTGTGGGCGAATCCACCGTGCCGCCCATCCGCACGTTCCACCGTTTCCTGCAGATCGATGAGCAGGAGTTCCTGCGTGCGGTCGCCGGCACGTTCAAGTTGTCGATCTCGTTCGAGAACTGGCGTCGCCCCGGTGAACGCTTCATCCATCCTTTCGGCACGATCGGGCAGGGCACCTGGGCCACGCCGTTCCATCACTTCTGGCTGGACAGCCTGCGCCGCGGCATGCACTCCGAGCTGGGCGGCTTCTGCCTGGAAAGCGCCGCTTCCCTGGCCGACAGGTTCTCGCTGCAGACCCAACCCCAGGTCAACTACGCCTACCATTTCGACGCCGGGCTCTATGCCAGGTTCCTGCGCGGCAAGGCCGAAGCAAACGGCCTGCGGCGGGTGGAGGGCAAGATCCGCGAAGTCCGCCAGCATCCCCATGACGGCTCGGTTGCGTCGCTTGTGCTGGACGACGGGCAGGTCATCGAAGGCGATCTGTTCATCGACTGCACGGGATTCCGCGGCCTGTTGACCGAGCAGACCCTGCATACCGGCTATGAAGACTGGAACCAATGGTTGCCCAGTGATCGCGCCGTTGCCGTGCAGACCGACTCGCCCGCGCCGCCGGTGCCCTACACCCGTGCCATCGCGCACGAGGCCGGGTGGCGCTGGCACATCGCGCTGCAGCACCGGGTCGGCTGCGGGCTGGTCTTCTCCAGCCGCCACATGTCCGATGACGAGGCGCAGGCCAAGCTGCTGCGTGATGTCGACGGACAGCCCCTGCGCGATCCGTGGCTGGTGCCGTTCCGCAGCGGGCGCCGGTTGCAGGCCTGGAACAGGAACGTGGTGGCGCTCGGGCTGGCCAGTGGCTTCATCGAGCCGCTGGAATCGACCAGCATCCACCTGACCATCAGCGCCGTGGTGCGCCTGATCCAGCTGTTCCCGTCCGACGGCATCACCCCTTCGCTGGTGGCGCTGTACAACGACGTGAGCCGCCAGGAGATGGAGCACGTGCGCGATTTCATCATCCTGCATTACCACGCCAACCAGCGCGACGAGCCGATGTGGAAGGCCTGCCGCGAGATGGCGCTGCCTGAATCGCTGCAGGTCCGCCTGCGCGCGTGGCGCGAGCGGGCCCATGCCTGGCAGGACCCTGGCGAGCTGTTCCGGGTCGACTCCTGGACCAGCGTCCTGATGGGCCAGGGTATCCAGCCCGGACCGCCGCACCCGCTTGCGCGGGCCATCGGTGATGCCGATCTGCGCACCCTATTGCGTCGCATCCGGCAGCCGGTGCAGGAAACGGTGGCGAAGATGCCGACGCAGGCAGAGTTCATCGAGCGCTACTGCAAGGCGGCGCCGGACGCATGGCAAAGGGGCAGGGCCGTGGCGTAGCCGCAGTGCGCGCTGTTGCATCGAATTGGTAGCGCTACCTTCAAACCACTACGGGGTGCAGTGAATGGAATTGGTTGCGGGAATCGACGCTGGTACGCAAAGCCTGAAGGTGGTCGTCTACGACCCTGAAGGGCGCAGTCTCGTGGCCAGCGCCAGCGCGCCATTGCAGCTGACCAGCGCTGCAGACGGCAGCCGGGAACAGCGGCCGGCCGATTGGGTGACGGCACTGCACGCCTGCTTTGCTGCGATCGATCCGGCGGTGCGCTCGCGGATTGCCGCGCTGGCAGTCTCAGGACAGCAGCATGGGTTCGTGCCGGTCGATGCGGCCGGGGAGGTGCTGGCACCGGCCAAGCTGTGGTGCGACACCAGCACCTCGGCCGAATGCGTGCAGATCATGGACGCCGCAGGCGGCACGGCGCGCACCATCGCGTTGGCCGGCAACCCGGTGCTTGCCGGTTACACCGCCTCCAAGCTGCCGTGGACGAAAACGCACCGGCCCGACGCCTACGCGCGGCTTGCCACCATCCTGCTGCCGCACGATTACCTCAATTTCGTGTTGACCGGCGAGCGCTTCTGCGAATACGGCGATGCGTCGGGCACCGGCTGGCTGGATGTGCGCACCCGAACCTGGTCGGCCGAGCTGCTGCACGCGACCGATCCGCAGCGCGATCTCGCCGACTGCCTGCCACGCATCGCCGCGCCCGAAGAGATGTTCGGCATCACCCCCGCCGCGGCGGCGGCGTTGGGCCTTCCCGCATCGGTGAAGGTGGCCGTCGGCGGTGGCGACAACATGATGGCGGCCGTGGGTACCGGCTGCGTCGTACCCGGTCGCCTGGTGATGAGCCTGGGTACATCCGGCACCCTGTTTGCCTTCTCGGACACGCCCGTGGTCGACCCGGGCGGAGCATGGGCCGCGTTCTGCTCGTCCACCGGCGGCTGGCTGCCGCTGATCTGCACGATGAACTGCACCGTGGTGACCGGACATGTCGCCGACACCTTCGGCTTCAGCAGTCCCGAGGGCGACCGGCACCTGCAGGCCACGCCGCCCGGTGCCGACGGTCTGGTCATGTTGCCGTTCCTCAACGGCGAACGCACGCCGGACCTGCCGCAGGGCAAGGGCGTGCTGGCGGGCCTGGACACGACCAACATGACGCCGGCGCACATCTACCGCGCGGCCATGGAAGGGGCCACCTACGCCCTGAAGTATGGCTACGACGCATTCGTCGGCGCAGGCATGCAGTTCGAACGCATCGTGCTGACCGGCGGCGGCAGCAACAGCGCGCAGTGGCGGCAACTGGTGGCCGATGTGTTCGGCCTGCCGGTGGACGTGCCGGCCCAGTCCGAAGGCGCGGCATTCGGTGCGGCATTGCAGGCCCTGTGGGCATTGGGCCACGGCCGCGGCGATGCCGCCTCCATCGCCGACGTCGCCGACCGCCACGTTGCGCTTGACCCGCTGCGTTCGGCACGCCCGGACCCGGCGCGCGCCGAAGCCTACGCCACGGCCTACGCCCGTTTCCTTCGACATCTCGACGCCATCACGCCGCTGTACCGCGGCTGATCTCCCTTCCGCGACACCTCGCACAACGACAGGAAGACGCACCATGAGCACGCAACCTTTCATCGGCGCCAAGGAATACTTCCCCGGCATCGGCCGCATTCCCTTCGAAGGCCGGGGCTCGGACAATCCGCTCGCGTTCAAGGTCTACGACGCGGACAAGGTCATCGGCGGCAGGACCATGCAGGAACATCTGCGCTTTGCAGTCTGTTACTGGCACACCTTCTGCAATGCCGGGCACGATCCGTTTGGTCCGGGTACCCGTCATTTCCCCTGGGAGGCCGGCTCGCCGATGGCGACCGCCGAGGCGAAGGTGGACGCGGCATTCGAGTTCTTCACCAAGCTGGGCGTGCCGTACTGGTGTTTCCACGATATCGACCTGGCGCCGGACGCCGAGGATGTCGGGCAGTACGAAAAGAACCTGAAGCACATGGTGGGCCTGGCCAAGGCGCGCCAGGATGCAACCGGCATGAAGCTGCTGTGGGGCACGGCCAACCTGTTCTCGCACCCGCGCTACATGAACGGTGCGTCCACCAACCCGGATTTCGCTGTGGTGGCGCGTGCCGCCGTGCAGGTAAAGGCGGCGCTGGAGGCCACCGTTGAACTGGGCGGCGAGCATTACGTGTTCTGGGGCGGCCGCGAAGGCTATGCCGCGCTGGCCAATACCCAGATGAAGCGCGAAGTCGACCACCTCGCGCGGTTCCTGACCATGGCGCGCGACCATGGCCGCAGCATCGGCCTGAAGGGCAACTTCCTGATCGAGCCCAAGCCGATGGAACCGATGAAGCACCAGTACGACTTCGACAGCGCCACCGTGGTGGGGTTCCTGAAGGAACATGGCCTGGACAAGGATTTCAAGCTCAACATCGAGGCCAACCACGCGACGCTGTCCGGCCACACCTTCGAACACGATCTGCAGGTCGCCTCGGACCACGGCCTGCTCGGCAGCATCGACGCCAACCGCGGCAACGCCCAGAACGGCTGGGATACCGACCAGTTCCCCACCGACCTGTACGACACCGTGGGCGCGATGCTGGTGGTGCTGCGCCAGGGCGGCCTGGAAGGCGGCTTGAACTTCGACGCCAAGGTGCGCCGTGAATCGACCGACCTGGAAGATCTGTTCATTGCCCACGTCGGCGGCATGGATGCCTTCGCCCGCGGGCTGGAAGTGGCCCATGCGCTGCTGAACGATTCGCCGCTGGAGCGGTGGCGCAAGGAGCGTTACGCCAGCTTCGACAGTGGTGCCGGAAAGGACTTCGCGGGCGGCGCGCTCAGTCTCGCAGAGCTGGCTGCACTGGGTGCCAAGGGCGGCGAGCCCAGGCAGATCAGCGGCAAGCAGGAGCGCTACGAGAACCTGATCAACCAGTACCTGCTGCGTTGAGCACAACGGCTCGCATCGATGACACCGAACCGGGGAGGGGCACGGCAATGCAGCAGGCAATGAGCGGTGGAGAGAACACCCGGCTGATCGTATTGATCAGCGTGGTGGCGACGATTGGCGGATTCCTGTTCGGGTTCGACAGCGGCGTGATCAACGGCACCCAGGACGGCCTGCACCAGGCGTTCAGATCCGGCGAGTGGATGCAGGGGTTCGAGATCGCCTCGATGTTGCTGGGCTGCGCCGTGGGTGCCTTCAGCGCCGGCCGGCTGGCCGATCGTCTTGGCCGGCGCAACGTGCTGATCGTCTCGGCAGTGTTGTTCCTGCTGTCGGCGATCGGCGCCGGCGCCGCATCCTCCTCGGCGATGTTCATCGTCGCGCGGGTGTTGGGGGGCTTTGCGGTGGGGGCTGCCAGTGTCATCTCCCCGGCCTACATCGCCGAAGTCGCGCCGGCGCGCTACCGTGGCCGACTCGCCACGGTCCAGCAGATCGCCATCATCAGCGGGCTGACCGTCGCGTTCCTGTCCAACTATCTGTTGGCGGCCACCGCCGGTGCGTCCACCGAGGCACTGTGGGGCGGGCACGCAGCGTGGCGCTGGATGTTCTGGATGCAGGGCGTGCCCTCGCTGCTGTTCCTGGCACTGCTGCTGACCATTCCGGAAAGCCCGCGCTACCTGATGGTGAAGCGCCGCAAGGACGAGGCGCTGCAGGTGCTTGCGCGGCTGTACGGCGGTGTCGAGGCGCAGGCGAAGCTTGCCGAGATCGACGCTTCGCTGTCGGCCGATCACCATCGGCCGCGGCTGTCGGACCTGCGCAGCAAGGCCACCGGCAGGATCCGCCCGATTGTCTGGGTCGGCATCGGCCTGGCCACCTTCCAGCAGCTGGTCGGCATCAACGTGGTGTTCTACTACGGCGCCGTGCTCTGGCAGGCCGTCGGCTTCTCCGAGAACGACGCGCTGCTGATCAACGTGCTGTCCGGTGCGCTCAGCATCGGCGCCTGCATCGTCACCGTGCTGTTGATCGATCGCATCGGGCGCAAGCCATTGCTGTGGGTTGGCTCGGCCGGCATGGCGGTGTCACTGGCGCTGCTGGTGGCCGCATTTGCCAGCGGCTCGCTGGTCGATACGCACCTGCAGCTGCCTGCGGGCATGGGCACGCTGGCGCTGGTGGCGGCCAATGCCTATGTCGTGTTCTTCAACATCTCGTGGGGCCCGGTCATGTGGGTGATGCTGGGCGAGATGTTCCCCAACCAGATCCGCGGTTCGGGCCTGGCGGTGGCCGGTGCGGCGCAGTGGACCGCCAATTTCGCCGTCACCGTGACCTTCCCGATTCTGCTGGCCGCCACCGGGCTGGCAGCCACGTACAGCATCTACCTGGTGGCAGCGGTCATTTCGGTGTTCTTCGTACTCAGGTATGTGCACGAAACCAAGGGCAAGGAACTGGAGCAGATGGAAGGATGAACGCGATGACCCTTCGACACGTTGGCCGCGCCCACGCTGGCGTGCTGCTGACCACGCTGCTGCTGGCACTGGCGGCCTGCGGCAAGGATGAAAACGTTGCCGCAACTGCAACCGCGACGCCGGACCCGTGGCCGCAGGTCGCCTGGCCACTGGCCGAGGACCCCGCGCTGGAAAAGCGCATCACCGACCTGATGGCCACCATGACAGTGGAGGAAAAGGTCGGCCAGCTGGTGCAGGGAGATATCGCCAGCATCACGCCCGACGACGTGCGCCACTATCGGTTGGGCTCGGTCCTGGCCGGCGGCAATTCCGATCCCGGTGGCCGTTACGATGCCGCGCCGGCCGAATGGCTGGCGCTGGCCGATGCGTTCTACGCAGCGTCGATGGACACCTCCACCGGTGGCAAAGCGATTCCGGTGCTGTTCGGCATTGATGCCGTGCACGGGCAGAGCAACATCATCGGCGCGACGCTGTTCCCGCACAACATCGGCCTGGGCGCGGCCCGCAACCCGGATTTGCTGCGCCGGATCGGCGAGGTGACCGCGCTGGAGACCCGTGCGACCGGGATGGAGTGGGCGTTCGCACCGACCGTGGCGGTACCGCAGGACGACCGCTGGGGGCGCACCTATGAGGGCTATTCCGAATCGCCCGAGGTGGTGGCCAGTTATGCCGGTGCAATGGTCGAAGGCATGCAGGGAAAAGTGGGTACGCCCGCCTTCCTTGATGGTCGTCATGTGATCGCCTCGGTGAAGCACTTCCTCGGCGACGGTGGCACTACCGATGGCAAGGACCAGGGGGATACCCGGATCAGCGAAGCGGACCTGGTGCGCATCCACGCGGCCGGCTATCCGCCGGCGATCGCTGCAGGCGCACAGACCGTCATGGCCTCCTTCAACAGCGTCAACGGCGAAAAAATGCATGGCCACAGGCAGTACCTGACCGATGCGTTGAAGGGCCGCATGCATTTCGGTGGGTTCGTGGTGGGCGACTGGAACGGCCACGGGCAGGTCAAGGGCTGCACGACCACCGATTGCCCGGCCACCATCAATGCGGGCCTGGACATGGCCATGGCCTCGGACAGCTGGAAGGGCTTCTACGAGACCACGCTGGCCGCCGTGAAGAACGGCACCATCAGCCAGCAACGGCTGGACGAGGCGGTGCGCCGGATCCTGCGAGTCAAGATGCGGCTGGGTCTGTTCGAGGCCGGCAAGCCGTCCACACGTGCGGTCGGCGGCCAGTTCGCCCTCATCGGCGCACCGGAACATCGTGCGCTGGCACGGCAGGCGGTGCGCGAATCGCTGGTACTGCTGAAGAACCAGGGGGGCGCGTTGCCACTGTCGCCCAGGCAACGGATCCTGGTCGCCGGAGACGGCGCCAACGACGTGGGCAAGCAGGCCGGCGGCTGGACACTGAACTGGCAGGGGACCGGCACGACCCGCAAGGACTTCCCCAATGCGGACACGATCTACGAGGGCATCGCCCAGCAGGCGTCGGCCGCGGGTGGCGAGGCAGTGCTGGCGGTCGATGGGAAATATGTGACGAAGCCGGATGTGGCCGTGGTGGTATTCGGCGAGAGCCCGTATGCCGAGTTCCAGGGCGATCTGCCAACGCTGGCCTACAAGCCGGGGGACGATGCCGACCTTGACCTGATCAAACGGCTGAAGGCCGACGGCATTCCGGTGGTGGCCGTGTTCCTGAGCGGACGCCCGCTGTGGGTCAACCGCGAGATCAACGCCGCTGATGCGTTCGTGGCGGCGTGGCTGCCCGGCTCGGAAGGTGCCGGTGTTGCCGACGTGTTGCTGCGCGGGCCTGATGGCAGCGTGCAGCACGATTTCAAGGGCAGGTTGAGCTTCAGCTGGCCGCGCACGGCGACGCAGTACGCCAACAATGTGGGGCAGAAGGATTACAACCCGCAGTTCGCCTTCGGCTTCGGCCTGTCCTACGCCGACAACGGCGATCTGCCGGCGCTGCCGGAAGTCTCCGGGGTAACTGGCAATGAAGGTGCCACCGGCGTGTTCTTCGCGCGCGGCGAAGCCGGTTCAGGCATGGCCCTGCGCCTGCAGAACAGCACGGGGCAGGGCGTTACGGTCACCAAGGTGCCGGAGGCCCTGGAGGGCGATCTGCTCAAGGTCACCGGCGTGGACCACCTGGCACAGGAAGACGGCCGCCGCCTGGCCTGGTCGGGCAAGGCTGAGGCAGTTGCCGCGCTGCAGTCACACACGGCACTGGACCTGCAGCGCGAAAGCAACGGCGACCTGATGCTGCTGACCACGTTGCGGGTGGAGTCTGCACCCCGTGGCGAGGCCTGGTTGGCGGTGGGCTGCGGCACGGGCTGCTCGGCCCGCATTGCGCTCACGCCGACGCTGGCAAAACTGCCGGTGGGCCAATGGACGCGCGTGGGCGTGCCGCTGAAGTGCCTTGCAGCCGCAGGTGCGGACGTCGGCAAGCTGGATCGCCCGTGGTCGATCGGAACGGCGGGGGCGATGACACTGTCGGTGTCACATGTCGCGCTGGGCGCCCTGAACGAGGCGGAGACCGGCATCGGGTGCGCAGGCGCGTGACCGTGACGCTGCGTCCTGCGCTATCGGGAACCGGGTGGGCGCGTGACCGAATCGCGCACCACCAGCCGGTGCGGCACCACGTGGTCGGTCAACACGCGCACGCCCTCGCTGCGGCGGCGGATGGTGCGCAGCAGGATCTCGATGGCGGCATCGGCCATCGAGGCGATGGGCTGATGGATGGTGGTGAGCTCGGGCCAGACCGTCGTGGCGGCGGAGCTGTCATCGAAGCCCACCACCGACAGGTCGCGGGGCACCTCCAGGCCACGCCGGTGCGCGACGGAGATCGCCGCCGCGCCCATATCGTCGTTGCTGGCCAGGATTGCGGTGGGCGGCCTGGGCTGGCACAGCAGTTTCTCGGCAGCGGCCAGCCCGGAGCGGTAGGTGTAGTCGCCCTGTTCGACCAGGGCGGGGTCAACCTCCAGCCCGGCGTCGTGCAGCGCGCTGACAAAGCCGTCATAGCGCCGCGCGCTGGCACTGAGGTCGGTGCGCCCGCAGATGAAGCCGATGCGGCGGTGGCCCTGCTGGATCAGGTGTTCAGCCAATTCCCTGCCGGCGTGGAAGTCATCGATGCGCACGCAGGAAATGTCATTGCCGAGGTGACCCGGCGCGATAGCCACCACCGGGATGCCGGCCTTGACCAGCTCGGTCACCACGGGCTTCGATTCGCACAGCGGCGGCGGCAGGATGACGCCGTCCACCCGCCCGGCCAGAGCACGCGCGGCCTTGCGCTGGGCCGCGGGGCCCGGCTCCTCCCAGTAGTCGATGACCAGCTGGATGGCAGCGTTGGACGCTACGCGCAGCAGGCCGACCAGCAGTTCGCGCAGGTAGGCACCGCTGGGGTCGGTGTAGATCAGTGCAATACGCGTGTGCTGCGCGGCGGCCAGCGAACTGGCGGCGAGGTTGGGCGTATAGCCCAGTTCACGCACTGCGCGCATCACGCGCTCGCGGGTGACGTCGCGCACCTTGCCCTGGTTGATCGCCCGCGACACCGTCATCGGCGACACTCCGGCCAGGGCCGCCACCTCGTCGATCGTCACGCCACTGGTTTTGCGGCGGACCGATTTCTTCGGCTTGTCCAATACGCGCTCCCGTTCTTCTCTGTGACGCTGCCGAAGCCCGCGCACGTTCGGAGCTTACAAGGTTTGCCGGCCGTCCAACGGTCCGGTCCGGATGGCGAGCGGTGTCATTGGATGTTCGCTGCCGTGCTGGCGCTGCTGGCCTGCATGGGCGACGCGCGCGCAGAGGACGGCCATGCCCTGTGGATGCGCTACGTTCCGCTCGAACCGGCCCTCGCTGCCGACTACCGCACCCGCCTGGGGCAGGTGGTGGCCCCTGATCACACAGCCACGCAGCGCGCCGCGCGCGATGAACTGCAGCGTGGACTGGCCGGGCTGCTCGGCAGCGCTCCGCAGTTGGCAGGTACGGCAGCCACCGGCCCCATGCTGGTGCTGGGTACGCCGCAGTCGTCGGCGTTGATCGCGCCGTTGCGTGCGCAGATGCAGCCGCTGGGCGAGGAAGGCTACCTGCTCAAGCGCACACGGGTAGGCGGGCGCGATGCGCTGCTGGTCGCCGCACCGCGGGATATCGGCGTGCTGTACGGGGTGTTCCACCTGCTGCGGCTGCTGCAGACGGGCGCGGCACTGGACGCCCTCGATGTGCGTCAATCGCCACGGCTCCGGCTGCGCGTGCTCAATCACTGGGACAACCTGGATGGCCATGTCGAACGTGGCTACGCAGGCCGTTCACTGTGGGACTGGCAGACGTTGCCGGAGTGGCGCGACCCGCGCTACACCGACTATGCACGCGCCAACGCATCCGTAGGCATCAACGGCACCGTGCTCAACAACGTGAATGCAAACGCACAGAGTCTTGCGCCGGACTATCTCGACAAAGCGGCGACACTGGCGGATCTGTTCCGGCCGTATGGCATCCGTGTCTACCTGAGTGCACGCTTCAGCGCACCCATCGAGCTGGGCGGACTCGACACCGCCGATCCGCTCGACCCGGCCGTGCAACGCTGGTGGCGCGACAAAGCCGGCCAGATCTACGCGCGCATTCCCGATTTCGGTGGCTTCCTGGTGAAGGCCAATTCGGAAGGGCAGCCCGGCCCGCAGGACTACGGCCGCTCGCACGCCGACGGCGCCAACCTGCTGGCCGATGCGCTGGCCCCGCACGGCGGCGTGGTGATGTGGCGCGCCTTCGTCTATGCGCACGACGTTCCTGCGGACCGCTCCACGCAGGCCTACAGCGAATTCGCCGGCCTGGATGGTGCGTTCCGCCCGAACGTGGTGCTGCAGGTGAAGAACGGGCCCATCGACTTCCAGCCGCGGGAGCCGTTCCATCCGCTGTTCGGGGCCATGCCGCGCACGCCGCTGGTGATGGAAGTGCAGATCACCAAGGAGTACCTGGGCTTTGCCACGCATCTGGTTTACCTGGGGCCGTTGTACGAGGAAGTGCTGCGGGCCGACACCCGCACACGCGGCAAGGGGGCCACCGTGGCGCAGTCCCTGGCCGGCATGGCCGGGGTCGCCAACATCGGCACCGACCGCACCTGGAGTGGATCGCACTTCGACCAGGCCAACTGGTACGCCTTCGGGCGTCTCGCGTGGGATCCGCGGCAATCGGCCCAGGACATCGCGGCAGACTGGGCGGCGCTGACGTTCTCGGCCGATCCCGGCGTGGTGCGGCCCATCGTCGGGATGATGATGGCCTCGCGCGAGGCTGCGGTGAACTACATGACGCCGCTGGGCCTGCACCATCTGATGGCGCGCGGGCACCACTATGGTCCCGGTCCATGGATCGATGGCGGCCCGCGCGCGGACTGGACGTCGGTGTACTACCACCGTGCGGATCACAACGGCATCGGCTTCGACCGCACCGCACGCGGCAGCAACGCCGTGGCCCAGTATTCCCCCGGCGTGGCCGAGCAGTATGGCGACCTGGCGCGGGTTCCGGAGCCGCTGCTGTTGTGGTTCCACCACGTGCCGTGGGATCACCGCATGGCCTCTGGGCGGACGCTGTGGGACGAACTGGTCGGGCGCTACTCACAAGGGGTACGGCAGGTGCAGGGCATGCAGGCCACCTGGGCGGGGCTGCAGGGCAAGGTGGATGCGCAACGGCATGCGCAGGTCACGGCCTTCCTGCGTATCCAGCAGCGCGAAGCACAGTGGTGGCGCGATGCCAGCGTGGCGTACTTCCAGTCGGTGAGCGGCAGACCGTTGCCCGCAGGCGAAGCCGCGCCGCCGCATCCGCTGGCCTGGTACCAGGCCCTGCAGTTTCCCTCCGCGCCAGGAGATGGCCGATGAAGCCGACCTCGTGGGTGGGCTGGATGCTGCTGGTTGCCATGGGCGGCAGCGCCACGCGTGCAGCGGCACAGGAACCAACGATGGCGCTGCTGCATCCGCTGTTCCAGGATCACGCCGTGCTGCAGCGTGACCGGCCGATTCCGGTATGGGGCCACGCCACGCCGGGTGCCCCGGTTTCCGTGGTGCTTGCAGGGCGTACTGTCAGCACGCTGGCGGCTGCCGATGGCCGCTGGCACGCAACGCTGCCGCCTGCCGCAGCCGGGGGACCCTACGACATGTCGGTCCGGTCCGGGCATGCCAGCCAGGTCGTGCGCGACGTGCAGATCGGCGATGTCTGGTTGTGTTCCGGGCAGTCGAACATGGAGCTTCCGGTGTGGCGCGCGCTTGATGCAGGCAGCGAGATCGCCTCCGCCACGGAACCGGGAATCCGCCTGTTCACCGTGCCGAAGGCGGCGGCGGTTTCACCCCTGAGTGATTTTCCGGCGCCGGTAGCATGGCGCCCCGCGTCACCGGACACCGTGCGTGACTTTTCCGCCGCGTGTTTCTACTTTGCGCGTGAACTGCGCAGGACCGTCGACGTTCCGATGGGGCTGATCCAGGCAGCGTGGGGCGGCTCGCGTATCGAGGCCTGGACCAGCAGCAATGCCCTGCGCATGCAGGGTGGCCTGGGCCCAGCGCTTGACGTGCTCGGGCTGCACGCGCGTGATCCGGCGGCGGCAAACGAACGGTGGGGCCAGCAGTGGCAACACTGGTGGACAACACGCGCCGATGCCGTCGCCGCCGATGCACCCTGGCAGCCAGGCAACGACAGCCGTGGATGGCAACGCGCACCCGCCACGCTCGGGGCGTGGGAGCGCTGGGGTGTACCAGCGTTGGCCGGTTACAACGGCATGGTCTGGTACCGCACCCAGGTAACCCTGAGCGCCGACCAGGCAGCCAAGCGCGCACAGCTTGAGCTCGGCCCCATCGACGAGACGGACATGACCTGGGTGAACGGCGTGGCCGTGGGCAGCCAGTCCGGCGCGGGTGAGCGGCGAACCTATGCGCTGCCAGCCGGGTTGCTGAAAGCCGGTGCCAACACCGTGGTGATCAATGTTCTGGACACCTACGGTGAGGGTGGCCTTGCCGGGCCCGCGAGCACGCACGCCATCGGCCTGGATGACGGTACGCGCATCGAACTGGATGCCCGCTGGCAGTACCGGGTGGCGCCCGGTGCACAGGTGCCGCCGCTGGCGCCGTGGCACGCCGCCACGGGATTGTCGACGCTGTACAACGGCATGATCGCGCCGCTGGGCGCCTATGGCCTGCGCGGCGTGCTGTGGTACCAGGGCGAATCCAACACCGGCGACGCAGCGGTATACCTCGCGCGCCTGCGCAGCCTGCGTGACGACTGGCGGGGGCGGTTCGGCGCGCAGACGCCGCTGCTGCTGGTGCAGCTGGCCGGCTATGGCCAGCCACCGGTGGCGCCGGTTGAAAGTGGCTGGGCGCAGGTGCGCGAGGCGCAGCGGCTCGCTGCGGCGGAAGACCCGCGCACCGGGCTGGCCGTGGCCATCGACATCGGCGATGCCTACGACATCCACCCGCCGAACAAGCAGGAACTGGGCCGGCGGCTGGCGCGGGCAGCGCGCCATGTGGTCTATGGCGAGCGCAGCCTGGCGCCCGCCGGCCCAACTGCACGCGAAGCATCGGCCACGCGCGCCGGCGTGCGTATCCGCTTCAACGGGATCACCGGCACCCTGGTCACGACCGGCGCGAACGGCCCCATCGGCTTCGAGCTGTGCGACGCCGATGCGCACCACTGCCACTTCGCCGACGCGGTGCTGGACGGGCACGACGTCGTGCTGCGCAGCCCGTTGGCAGACGCGGGCGGGCGCGTGCGCTACTGCTGGGCCGATGGCCCGGTGTGCACCCTGCGCGACAGCAACGGGGTGCCCGCCGGCCCGTTCGAGCTTTCCATCAACCCTGCGGAGGTTCCCTGATGCGTCTGCTGCTGGCTCCAGTACTCGTGTTGATGTCGTTGCTGCCGCAGGCGTGGGCAGCGCCGCCTGCGCCGCCGGTCTACTTCGATTGGTTCGAGTACAGCGGTCGCGACGCGGCCTTCGATGCGCCGTTGCCGGCCGGGCACTATCGCAACCCGATTCTTGCCGGGTTCCATGCCGACCCCAGCATCGTCGCCGCAAACGGGCGCTTCTATCTGGTCAATTCCAGCTTCACCTACTTCCCGGGCATCCCGGTATTCGAAAGCGTGGACCTGGTGCACTGGAAGCAGGTCGGCAATGTGATCGACAGACCGTCGCAGCTGGACTTCGACGGACTGGGCGTGTCGCGCGGTATCTTCGCGCCGGCCATCAGTTACCACGACGGCATGTTCTACGTGGTCACCACGGCCGTCGACTGCGGCGGCAACTTCATCGCTACCGCCCGTGATCCTGCCGGTCCCTGGTCCGACCCGCACTGGCTGCCTGGCATCGATGGGATCGATCCGTCATTGTTCTTCGACAACGACGGCACCGTATATCTGCTCAACAACGATGTACCGCCTGGCCCGCCACGTTACGAGGGCCACCGTGCCATCTGGATGCAGCAGATGGATCTGGCGACCTTCACCCCGGTAGGGCCCCGCAAGGTGTTGATCGACGGCGGGGTGGAGCCGGCCAGCAACCCGATCTGGATCGAGGGGCCGCACATCTACCAACGCGATGGCTGGTACTACCTCTCCGACGCGGAAGGCGGCACCGGGCCGCAACATTCGCAGGTGGTGCTGCGCAGCCGTGATGTGTGGGGGCCCTACGTGCCGTATGCGGGCAATCCGATTCTCACCCAGCGTGACCTGCCCGCCGACAGGCCGTTGCCGATCACCAATGCCGGACATGCGGATCTGGTGGAGGGGCCGGACGGCTCATGGTGGGCGGTGTTCCTTGCCAGCCGCAACTACGACACGCGCCACTACAACACCGGGCGCGAGACCTATTTGCTGCCGGTGCAATGGCGTGACGGCTGGCCGGTGATCCTGCCGGCCAACCAGGTCATTCCGTATGCGGCCAGAGCGCCCTCCTGGATGCAGGGCGAAGCGGCGCAGGCGCCGTCCACCGGCAATTTCACCGAACGCGACGAATTCGATGCGCCGGCACTCGGCAGCGGCTGGCTGCGCGTGCGCATCCCCAGGCAGCCGTGGGCGGACCTGCGCGAGCGACCGGGGGCCTTGGCCGTGCATCCGCTGGCGGAGAACCTGGACACGCTGCGCAACCCCGCGTTCCTCGGCCGGCGCCAGCAGCACCTGCGCTTCGAATCCAGCACAGCCATGACCCGGCCGGCGGCGGGCGTGGCCGCAGGCCTGGCAGCTTTCCAGAGCGAGACCCACTGGTATTTCCTTGGCGTGCGCAGCCTCGGCGGTGACCGCGTGGCGGTCTTCCTGGAAGCGCGCGACGGCAGCGGGGTCACCCGCACCCTGGCAACGCGCCCGGCAACGGCAGCGACGTCGCTGCGCCTGAAGATCGCCGGTAACGAAGGCCGCTATGCGTTCGCCTTCGACAGCGGCGACGGGCGTGGCTGGCAGACACTGGCCGATGACGTGGACGGAACGGTGTTGAGTACGGATCGTGCAGGCGGCTTCGTCGGCGCCCTGCTGGGACCATTCGCGCGCGACGAGCGTGCATTGAGGAGCAAATGATGACGCGCACTCCCATCTTCCGCACGCTGGCCCTGTGCGCTGCCATCGCGCTGGCGGGCACGGGTTACGCAGCCGAGCCCGCGCCCTGGCTCGACACCTCGGCCAGCTTCGAAAACCGCGCCGCTGCCCTGGTCGCACGGATGACCCTGGAGGAGAAGGCAGCGCAGATGCAGAACGCCGCGCCCGCGATCGAGCGCCTGGGCGTTCCGGCCTACGACTGGTGGAACGAAGGCCTGCATGGCGTGGCGCGGGCAGGGCAGGCCACCGTGTTTCCGCAGGCCATCGGCCTGGCGGCCACCTTCGATGTGCCGCTGATGGGGCAGGTGGCCAGCACCATCAGCGACGAAGCCCGTGCCAAGCATCACCAGTTCCTCCGTGAAGGTTCGCATGGCCGTTACCAGGGGCTGACCTACTGGTCGCCGAACATCAACATCTTCCGCGACCCGCGATGGGGCCGCGGCCAGGAAACCTACGGCGAGGACCCGTACCTCACCGCCCGCATGGGCGTGGCCTTCGTGCACGGTCTGCAGGGCGATGACCCGGTGTACCGCAAGCTCGACGCCACCGCCAAGCATCTGGCCGTGCACAGTGGCCCCGAGGCCGACCGCCACCACTTCGATGCGCGCCCGAGCAAGCGCGACCTGTACGACACCTACCTGCCCGCGTTCGAGGCGCTGGTGAAAGAGGGGCAGGTGGACGCGGTGATGGGCGCCTACAACCGGGTGTACGGCGAGTCCGCCAGCGCCAGCCGGTTCCTGCTGCGCGACGTGCTGCGCCGCGACTGGGGCTTCAAGGGCTACGTGGTGTCCGACTGCTGGGCCATCGTCGACATCTGGAAACATCACCAGATCGTTCCCAGCCGCGAGGCGGCTGCCGCGTTGGCGGTCGGCAACGGCACCGAACTTGAGTGCGGCCAGGAATACGCCACGCTGCCGGCGGCGGTGCGGCAGGGCCTGATCAGCGAGGCGGAGATCGACGATGCGGTGACCCGCCTGTTTGCCGCGCGGATGCGGCTGGGCATGTTCGATCCACCCGAGCGCGTGCGCTGGGCGCAGATTCCCGCGTCGGTCAACCAGGCTCCGGCGCATGATGCGCTGGCCCTGAAGGCCGCCCAGGAATCGCTGGTGCTGCTGAAGAACGATGGCGTGCTGCCGCTGTCGCGCAACCTCAAGCGCATCGCCGTGATCGGCCCCACGGCCGATGACACCATGGCACTGCTCGGCAACTACTTCGGCACCCCGGCCGCGCCGGTCACCCTCCTGCAGGGCATCCGCGATGCCGCCAAGGGAATCGAGGTGAGCTACGCACGGGGCGTGGACCTGGTTGAAGGGCGCGACGATCCCAGCGCCACACCCTTGATCGAAGCGACCTACCTGCGCCCGTCGGCTGACTCGCCGGAGCGCGGGCTGCGCGGCGAGTACTTCCGTACCGCCGATCTTTCGGGCACTCCGGCCCTGGTCCGCACCGATGCCCAGATCGGATTCCGCTGGGATCGGGGCTCCCCGACCGACAACCTGCTGGCCCGTGGTGAAGCCGCACCGGGGCAGGGCATCCCCAGCGATGGTTTCAGCATCCGCTGGACTGGCCAGTTGCTGCCGCCCGTCTCGGGGCGCTACCGGATCGAGGCGGCCGCCGACGATGGTTTCCGCCTCTACGTGGACGGCAAGCGTGTGCTGGACCATTGGGCCAACAGTGATCGCCTGCACGGCGATGGCGTGGACCTGGACCTGCAGGCCGGCCGCGCCTATGACCTGAGGCTTGAGTACTTCGACGCCGAGCGCGATGCCGGCGTCCGCCTGGGGTGGCGCATGCCCGGAGCCAAGCCGCCGTTCGAAGCGGCACTGGAGGCCGCGCGCAACGCCGATGTGGTGGTGTTCGTGGGCGGCCTCACCGGCGACGTTGAAGGCGAAGAGATGAAGGTCAACTACCCGGGCTTCGCCGGCGGTGACCGTACCGACCTGCGCCTGCCCGCGCCCCAGCGCTCGTTGCTGGAAGCGCTGCATGGCACCGGCAAACCGGTGGTGATGGTCCTCACCGGCGGCTCTGCCATGGCGGTGGACTGGGCGCAGCAGAATCTGTCCGCCATCCTGATGAGCTGGTATCCCGGGCAACGCGGCGGCACTGCCGTCGGCCAGGCGCTGTTCGGCGACGTCAATCCGGGCGGGCGCCTGCCGGTGACCTTCTACAAGGCGGACGAGGCGATGCCGGCCTTTGACGACTACACGATGGAAGGACGCACCTACCGCTACTTCCGCGGTACCCCGCTGTATCCGTTCGGGCACGGGCTGTCGTACACCCGCTTCGACTACGGCAGGCTGCAGCTCGATTCAACGCGCATCGCCAACGACGGGACACTCAAGGTGCAGGTCGAGATCGCCAACACGGGCAAGCGCGCCGGCGACGAAGTGGTCCAGCTGTATGTGCGACGGCTGCAGGCCGGGCCCGGCGACGCACGCCAGACACTGCGCGGCTTCCAGCGTGTGCACCTGGCCGCAGGCGAGCGGCGCACCGTGGTGTTCGACCTGGAAGCGCAGCAGGCCCTGCGCCACTATGACGACGCGCGCGGCGGCTATGCCGTGCCGGCGGGCGCGTACGAGGCATGGGTGGGCAGCTCCAGCGCCGACATCCGCGCGAAGGCCGGGTTCACCGTGGAGACCAACCGTGACTGATGCGCGCCGCATCGAAAGCACCGGGCACACGCTGTCCATCCGGGAGAAGCTCGGCTACAGCCTGGGCGACCTGGCCGCCAACCTGATCTTCCAGACGCTGATCACCTACCTCGCGTTCTTCTACACCGATGTGTACCGGCTGCCGCCCGCCACGGCCGCCACGATCATCTTCGTGATCGGCGTGCTCGGTGCCTTCGTGTTCACCCCGTTGATCGGCATCGCCGCCGATCGCACGGTCAGCCGCTGGGGCAAGTTCCGGCCGTGGATCCTGTGGACGGCCATTCCCTTCGGGGTGCTGTCACTGCTGGCCTTCAGCACCCCCGACCTGGCGCCGCGCGCCAAGGTCGTCTACGCCCTGGCCACCTACGGCCTGTTGATGCTCGTGTATGCGGCCAACAATCTGCCGTACTCGGCACTCAGTGGCGTGCTCACCGGCAGCATGGCCCAGCGCAACAGCCTGTCGGCCTACCGCTTCGTGGCGGTGATGATCGCGCAGTTCATCATCCAGGTCCTGCTGCTGCCGATGGTGCTGATCCTCGGCGACGGCGACCGGGTGCTGGGCTTCGAGCGGGTCATGACGGTATTTGCGGTGGTGGGAACGGTGTTCTTCCTGATCACCTTCGCCACCACGCGCGAGCGCATCGTACCGGCGAAGGAACAGACTGCCGGGGTGCTGCAGGACCTGTCCGACCTGCTGCGCAACCGCCCGTGGAAGGTGATGCTGGCGCTGACCATCCTGGTCTTCATCAACCTGTCGCTGAAGGGCGGCACCTACGTCTACTACTTCCAGTACTACATGAGCGAGACCGTCCTGGCGGGCTTCCTCGACAGCTCCGGCTTCAATCGCTGCATCAGCGCCATCAATGCGGCACTCAGCGGTCTGGGCCTGGCCGGCTTCGCCTGGCCGAAGGATCCGGCAACCTCGGCCTTCAGCCTGTTCAACGCCTGCGGCATCGTCTGCATGATCCTGGGCATCGGCGTATCGCGCCGCCTGGCCGACCGTTTCGGCAAGCGTGATGTCTTTGGCGGTGCCTTGCTGGTGTCCACCGTATTCCTGCTGGCGTTCTATTTCTTCCCGCCCACGGCGGTTGCCGTGGCCTTCGCTGCCTTCATGCTGCACGGGTTCTGCTACGGCATCACCATCCCGCTGCTGTGGGCGATGATCGCCGACGTCGCCGACTACTCCGAATGGAAGAACCATCGCCGTGCCACCGCCATCGTCTTCTCGGCGATGCTGTGTGGCCTGAAGATCGGGCTCAGCATCGGTGGCGCGCTGGTCGCCGGCATCCTCGCCCATCACGGCTACCAGGCAGGCGCACCGCAACAGCCCGAAGCCGTGGTGGACGGCATCCGCCTGACGGTGAGCGTGTACTGCTCCCTGCCGTTCCTGGCTGCAGTAGCGCTGCTCTTCCTCTACGAGATCAACAAGCGCATGGAGACCCGCATCGAGCAGGACCTGCAGTCGCGGCGCCAGGGCAGCGATCTGCAGCAACTGGCAGCACACGCCATCTCCCAGCCCCTGGTAAGCCACATCTACACGGCCGACCCTTCGGCCCATGTGTTCGAGGGGCGGCTGTACATCTATCCATCGCACGACATCGACAGCGGCGCCCCCTTCGACGATGAGGGCGGCCACTTCGGCATGCAGGACTACCACGTGCTGCGGATGGAAACACCGGAGGGCGAGGCGACCGACTGCGGCGTGGCGCTGCATGTGCGCGACGTGCCCTGGGCCAGCCAGCAGATGTGGGCACCGGATGCCGCCTCCCGCAATGGCCGCTATTACCTGTACTTCCCGGCCAAGGACGCCCATGGCATGTTCCGCATCGGCGTTGCGGCGGCGGATCGGCCGGAGGGCCCGTTCACTCCAGAGCCCGAACCCATCGAGGGCGCGTACTCGATCGACCCGGCCGTGTTCGAGGACGACGACGGCACGCACTACCTCTGTTTCGGTGGCATCTGGGGTGGCCAGCTGCAGAAGTACCGCGACAACCGCTACGACCCGGCGCATGAAGAACCTGCAGGCGAGGCGCCGGCACTGGGCCCGCGTATCGGGCGACTGGACGCCGGCATGACCCGGCTTGCCGAACCCACCCGGGAGATCGTCATCCTGGACGAGCACGGGCAGCCGCTGCGCGCCGACGACCATGCCCGTCGCTTCTTCGAAGGACCGTGGCTGCACAAGTACCAGGGCCGGTATTACCTGTCGTACTCCACTGGTGATACGCACCTGCTGTGCTACGCCACCAGCGACAGCCCGTACGGGCCGTTCACCTATCGCGGCGTGATCCTCACCCCCGTGGTGGGCTGGACCACCCATCACTCCATCTGTGCGTTCCAGGGGCGGTGGTACCTGTTCTATCACGACGCGTTGTTGTCCGGCGGGGTCACCCACCTGCGTTCGGTCAAGTGCACACCGCTGTACATGGAAGCAGACGGCAGCATCCGGACGATCCATCCCTATGGCGCCTGAGCCGACCTCGCCCACGGATGATGCGCAGGCGCAACTGCCTGCCGGCCCACTGCACTGGTTCCGGGCAGGCAGGCTGGAGGTCGCGCTTGCACCGGAAGCCGGTGCGCGCATCGCGCAACTACGCTGCGACGGTATGGACTGGCTTGTCGACGAACATGAAGTCGGGCAGGCAAGCATTGCGTGGGGGTGCTATCCCATGCTGCCTTGGGCCGGGCGCATCCGCCACGGGCGCTTCGCCTTCGACGGCAGGCCCTATCAGCTGCCGGTGAACTTCGGAATGCACGCCATCCATGGCGTCGGCTTCTCACGGCCCTGGCGCATCGACCGCCTTGAACCGGACGGCGCCTCGCTGTCGCTGGACCTCCCTGAGGATGCCTGTTGGCCCTTCGGGGGCAGGGCATCGCAGCACATCCTCGTGCAGCCCGACCGCCTGCAGCTGCGCCTCGCGGTGCAGGCCGGTGCCATGGCAATGCCAGCCGTGCTTGGCTGGCATCCCTGGTTCCGCAAGCCGGATCGACTGCTGTTCGCGCCCAGCGCGATGTACCCGCGCGACGGGGAGGGCATCGCCACCTTGCCCTGCGTGCATCCAACGCAGGGGCCATGGGATGACTGCTTCATCAACCAGGCCGAAGTGACGCTGGTTGCCGCCAGCCAGCGGCTGCGGCTGAGCGCCGACACCGATCACTGGGTGGTCTACGACGGGGCGGCGCACGCGACCTGCGTGGAGCCACAGACCGGCCCGCCCGATGCGTTCACGCTGGCGCCGACCCGGCTGCAGCCGGGACAGCGACTGGAACTGAACTTCGAGCTGCGTTGGGAGATCGACACTGGCGAAGGACACTAGCCGCTCCTGCGGGCGTCCGTCGGATCGGGATCAGGCCGTTCATAATCGTCGGGCGTTGCTTTGGGATCATCGCCATCATCGGGCATGTCGTGCTCCTTCCATGTCGCGTTGTCATTCCTGAGCCTGTCCGGGGTATGGCTCTTCGACGCATCATCCACGTCGGCGCCAGGGTTGAAAGGCAGGTCATCCTGCAGCTTCTTCTCGTTCACTGGAGTGCTCCTCGGGCGTGTCGACCAGCCTCTGCCAGTGAGCGTTAACGCTGCAACACAGGCGGATGAAGGGTCGCCGCACGGCCGATCAACCCATGTGCGCAGCCTCGGCATGCGGCTGCGATGGCAGCGCCCCTTGCCTCATTGACCTGTCGTTGACGCACAGATGTCAGACTCGCGCACAAAGGGGTGTCCGGGTGAATTGCAGGGGAGTGATCATCAGGAGAGCTGGCAATGCCGTTCTTCACTGACTCAACAGAAGTCGCCGTCGAGGGCGTTGGCGCGGCGCGGCGCATCGGCTGGATGCGCTTCGTGGGAAACGGCCTGGGCGCGCTTCCGATTGCGTCGATCATTCTGGAGCGTCAAGCGGATGCTGCCCTCTGGGTGCTGCTGTTGCTCAACGCCCTCGCATGGCCGGCGCTGGCGATGCTCCTGACACGTCGCGCCCGCGCGCCGGCAGCGGCGCAGTTCCGCTGCATGATCGTCGACTCTCTCTTGGGAGGCGCATGGATCGCCTTCATGGCCCTCAGCACGGTGCCCAGCGCGTTGTTTGCCGCGCTGCTGGTGGCCGACAAGATCGCCGCCGGCGGCATCCGCCTGGCCACAAGGGCAACGCTGGCGCTGGTGGTCGGCTTTGCCATCGCCTGGCTTGCCCTGGGCTTGCCCTATCAGCCCATCACCTCGCAGCGCACGGCCGTCCTCAGCCTGCCGTTCCTGTTCGTCTATGGCATTGGGTTGAGCCTGCTGAGCTGGCGACTGGCGCGCCGGGTGAAGTCCCAGAACCGCCAGCTGCAGCGCCTGAGCCGGATGGATCCGCTGGTGGAGCTGGCCAACCGCGGCTTCCTGATCCAGCGCGCCCAGCAGGTGCTGCAGACGGGGCAGCATCTGGGCGGGAATGCCTGCCTGCTGATGCTCGATGTGGATGATTTCAAGCGGATCAATGACTCGCATGGCCATCGTGCCGGCGACGAGGTGCTTCGCCGCATCGCGGCGGTGCTGCGCCAGTTGGCCCAGCCGGGCGACACGCCGGCGCGGCTGGGCGGCGATGAATTCGCCATCCTGCTGGTCCAGCGGACACCGGTGGAGGCCATGCGTGTGGCCGAGCAGATCAGGCACTACCTGCAGGAGCCGGGCGCGCCCGGAACAACCGATATCCAGTTCAGCGTCAGTATCGGCATCGCCGCAGCGGCTGGCACGGCGACCGCAGAGGACTGGCTGGCGAAGGCGGACAAAGCGCTGTATCACGCCAAGCGGCACGGCAAGAACACCGCAAGCTGCGCCGAGTGATCTGCGACGGGGGCGGTGTACTGTTCATGTGAGTGGAGAGCAGCCTGCCATTTCACCGGATGCAGGAGGGTCAACCGCCACACTCGCCACTTCCGTTGGGCCACCGGCATTTGCAGAATCGCCCGATGTTCAATCTTCAACATCTCCGCACCCGCATTTCAGCGATGGTGCTGACCGAAGGATGGCGCCGGCGCGCGGCATTGTGGAGTGGCGCGGTGGCCGTGGCGCTGGTCGCCATTGTGTTCGCCAAGGCCAGTGATGCCGCCTTCCATGTCTTCCAGCGTGTCATTGCCCATTCCCCGTGGTGGGCGTTGCTGCTTACCCCGGGCATCTTCGCGCTGCTGGCGTGGCTGACCGTCGGTGCGCTCAGGCCCACCCGTGGCAGCGGCATTCCGCAGGTCATCGCTTCGCTGGAACAGCCGGACCCGCAATTCAGGCAGACCAACCTCTCGCCTGCGGTATCGGCGGGAAAACTGCTGCTGACCTCGCTGTCCCTGCTTGGCGGCGCGTCGGTTGGCCGCGAAGGCCCCACCGTGCATGTGGGGGCCAGTCTGATGTACCTGTTCGGG
This sequence comes from Stenotrophomonas sp. STEN046, assembly GCF_056759755.1. Classification (NCBI taxonomy): domain Bacteria; kingdom Pseudomonadati; phylum Pseudomonadota; class Gammaproteobacteria; order Lysobacterales; family Lysobacteraceae; genus Stenotrophomonas; species Stenotrophomonas sp. STEN046. The sequence continues at coordinate 145,803 of NZ_JBRRDR010000001.1, read as the reverse complement.
CGCTGGTTCGGGTTCAAGGATCCCCGCGAGCTGTCGCACTTCCTGCTGGCAGGGGGCGCGGCAGGCATCGCCGCAGCCTTCAATACGCCGCTTGCGGGCATCGTGTTCGCCATCGAGGAGCTGAGCGGCCGGTTCGAACACCGCTTCTCGGGCACCCTGCTCACGGCGGTCATCGTGGGCGGCGTGGTGTCCCTGGGCCTGCTGGGCAACTACACCTACTTCGGGCATGTCACGGCGTTGCTGCCCTTGGGCCAGGCGTGGGGCGCCATCGTGCTGTGTGGCGTGGTCGCCGGCCTGCTCGGCGGTCTGTTCGCCCGGGTGGTACTGCTGACCATGTCAGGTCATCCGCGCTGGCTGGGCAGGCTCAAGGGGGACCATCCCGTGGTACTGGCCGCTGCCTGTGGCGTGATCGTGGTGGTGCTGGCGCTGGTCTTCGGCGACGGCGCGTTCGGTACCGGCTATGAGCAGGCGCGCAGTCTGGTGCAGGGCCAGGCCATCGTCGGTCACGAGTTCGGCCTGATGAAGCTGCTCGCCAACCTGGCGTCCTACGTGGCGGGCATCCCTGGCGGGCTGTTCTCACCCGCCTTGGCGGTGGGGGCAGGGTTGGGGCACAACCTGGCGGTGCTGATGCCGGCGGTGGACCCGAAGGCATTCGTGCTGCTGGGCATGTGCGCCTACCTGACGGGCGTAACCCAGGCGCCATTGACCTCGGCGGTGATCTCGCTGGAGCTGACCGACAGCGGTGACCTGCTGCTGCCGATCCTGGCCACCGTGCTGATTGCCCGGGGTGTGTCAGGCATGGTCTGCCGCGTGCCGATCTACCGCGGGCTGGCCGAACAGCTGCTGGCCAGCAGCGCGCTTCCCGTGGGGCAGCAGGGCGCCCCTGCATCTCGCGCTACGGAGTAGACGCTCACCTGCAGGCGAACGTCCCGTCCGCGCCTGATCAGAGCAGCAGCAACGCCCCGATCAGCGCGGGCGGCATCACCAGCGCGCCGACACGCAGGAAGTCGAGCGCGCTGACATGCTCGCCTTCGCGGCGCAGCGCCGCCAGCCACAGCATGGTGGCCAGCGAGCCGGTCACCGACAGGTTCGGGCCCAGGTCCACGCCGATCAGCAACGCCGCGCGCGTCTGCGCCGGCAGCTCGGCCATCTGCCCCAGCGAGCCCGCAGCCAGGCCCACCGGCAGATTGTTGGCCACGTTGCTGAGCAGTGCGGCAGCGCCTCCGGCCAGCCAGCCGGCCTGGTGCGGCGAGGTCTGCGCCAGCGCCTGCAGGTTGCTGGCCGCTGTCTGGATGACACCGGTCTGCGAAACCGCTTCAACCAGCACGAACAGGCCGGCCACCAGCGGCAGCACGCCCCAGGAGACGTGGCGCAACAGCGGCAGCGGGCTGCGGCGCTGGCGGATCGCCACCACCGCTATGCTCAGGGCGCCCGCACAGAACGTAGTCAGGCCCAGTGGGCCGTTCATCGCGGAGGTCACCAGCAGCACGGTGCCGGTGAACAACACGCCCAGCGCACTGAGGCGGCCACCCTCGGTAAGCGGGCGATGCTCGGGCGACGCTGCCAATGGCTGTGCGATCTCGCGGCGATGCACCCAGCGCAGCACCAGATACGTGGCACCGATCGCGGCCAGCGACGGCAGCGCGAACTGCGCCAGCCACTGCAGCAGCGGCGGTATGTGGTTGCCGTACACCACCAGGTTGGCCGGGTTGGAAATGGGCAGCACGAAGCTCGCCGCATTGGCGATGAACGCACAGACAAACAGATAGGGCAGGGGGTTGGCGCGGGCCGCCTTGCACGCCGCATAGACCGCGGGCGTCAGCACCACCGCCGTGGCATCGTTGGACAGGAACACCGTCACCACCGTGCCGACCAGGAACACCAGATCGAACAGCCGCCGTCCCGAACCGCCCGCATGCCGTGCCGCATACAGCGCCAGCCAGTCGAACAGGCCCTCGCGCCGCGCCAGCTCGGCCAGCACCATCATGCCGACCAGGAACAGGTAGACGTCCCGCCCTTCGGCAACCGCGTGCCAGGTCGTGCCTAGCGACACCGCCCCAAGCAGCGGGAGCAGCGCTGCCGCGCCCAGCGCCCACACGTACTCCGGAATGCGGAACGGCCGGAACAGCAGGCCGGCGGTGGCAACGGCCACCGCCGGCCAGATGATGAAGGGGGAACAGGAAGCGAGCATGGAGTGGGTGGGGTCTCGGCTGCACCGGCGCGTAGCCAACAGCAAACGCGCGCTACAGCGATGGCAGGTGCGAGAAAGTCGGCATCATACCGTGCCGGCTGTAGCGCCGGTCCCACCAGTAAAGGGCCGTCCGCAACGTTCGTATGAGCCGCTACATGGGCTGTATCGGGACTGGCGCAAGACCGCTTGCTGGTTGATATCACTCACCGTGACGCGTCACGCTATTTCCGGATTCCAACTTCCGCATTACAACGCCGTGCTGGCCATTTGCGGGCAACGGACGGCATTATCCTGGTCTTAGGATCATTGCCCCCTTTTTTCCGCAGAAGGCATCAGCGATGCGCGGCATCAATCGCACGGCGCGGGGAAACCCACTTTCCGGTCTGTTCCGCACCCGGCCCGGCGTTGTGTCCATCCTGCTGATGCTCGTGGTGACATCGGCACCTGCGCAGGAGTTGGCACCCGCCATCCAGTCGCGGATTGCCCGTGTGGAACAGGGTCTTTCCAGCCGTGTCGTCGTCAAGGGCGCGCCTGGCCAGAACGCATCGATTGCCACTCGCATGGCCTTCCACAGCGTTCCAGCGGTCAGCATTGCCCTCATCAACGATGGGCAGCTCGAATGGACTCGCACCTACGGCGTACTCGATACGGCCAGTCAACGCGCCGCTACGCCGGCGAGCCTGTTCCAGGCTGGCTCGATCAGCAAGACGATCAGCGCACTGGGCGCGCTGCGCATGGTCGAGCAGGGCAAGCTGTCCCTGGACGCTCCCGCCAATGTGCAGCTCAGCAGCTGGAAGATTCCGGACAACCGCTTCACCCAGCAACGCCCTGTCACGCTACGCGGTCTGCTCAACCACAGCGCCGGCATGAACGTGCATGGTTTCTACGGCTACGCACAGGGCCAGCCGGTGCCCTCGCTGCTGCAGGTGCTGGATGGCCTGCCGCCAGCGAACTCCGAACCGGCTCGTGTGGAAGCTACGCCCGGTACCGGGTGGAAGTACTCCGGAGGCGGCTATAGTGTCATCCAGTTGATGATGACGGAGTCAGCGGGCAAGCCGTTTCCCGAGTTGATGCAGGCGTTGGTCCTCGGCCCGCTGGACATGAGGGACAGCACGTTCGCATTGACACTGCCGCCGGCGTGGCAGGCACGGGCCGCTTCTGCCCACGACAGCAACGGAACACCCCTGGCCGGCGGCTGGCATGTGTATCCGCAATCGGCAGCCGCCGCGCTTTGGACCACGCCGACGGATCTGGCCCAGGTGATCCTCGACATCCAACAGGCGCAGTCCGGAAAGCCCGGCAAGGTTCTGTCCAGTGCGATGACGTCCACAATGCTGACCCGGGGACAGGGTGAGTACGGCCTGGGGCTGTACGTTGAGCAGATTGGCGACGGCACCAGCTTTTCGCACTCGGGTGGCACCGACGGGTTCCGCTCGCAGCTCTATGGCTACACCCACACCGGGCAAGGCGTGGTGGTGATGACCAACAGCGACAACGGTGCAGCGCTGATCGAGGAGATCCTCGTCAGCGTGGCGGCGGAGTACGGCTGGCCAGAGTTCCAGATTACCGAGAAGGTGGCGTTGGCGCCCGACCCTGTGGCCAATGCGACGTTTGCGGGCAACTACACCCTGGCGGGCAAGCCTGCGCAAGTCATCGCCGAAGGAGACCGGCTGTATCTGCAGAGCGAACTGTTCGCCAAACGCCCAATGGAGCTGTTTGCGGAATCAAAGACGCGGTTCTTCATGACCGCACAGGACATGACGGTCGAGTTCCAGCAGACAGCTGGCGGCACGCCGGGCAGTTTCTTGCTGAAGCGCGGTAGCAGCACCTATGTCGCCACGCCGGCCCGCGAGCCGCCGAGTCGGTAGCCGCGGCATGCCCGCTTCTGGCTGAGAGCGGAGGCGGGGATGGGAGGGCATGGAGGAATGCCCGTCAGGACGGGGCACGCTTCGGCGTCCGGCCGGAAGGCCGGCATGCGCCCGCGCCTGACACTTCCAGATCGTATCGCTGACACCTGTCACTTGTCCGGGCAATGCGTACCGCCAATAGTGAGCGCCACCGCCGCCTGCCTGGCCGGCACTCACCGAGAGGACCTTCCGTGAACCTGCTGCAGCAACTTCTCTGGCAGACCCCCATCTGGGTCTGGGTACTTCTGGCGTTCCTGGTCTCGCGTGGCATCGCGGCCATGCGGCCGGGGCAGACCTCGCTGCGGAAGCTGGCCATCGTGCCGGCGCTGTTCAGCGTCTGGGGCATCTGGTCGATCAGCCACCGCTATGGCGGCTCGCCGCTGGCGTGGGGCGAATGGCTGGCCGGCATCTGCGCCGGCGCAGCAGTGGGCTGGCTGCTGCTGCGCCGGGCAACGCTGACCGTGGATCCCTCCACGGGCACGCTGTGGCGCAGTGCCGACTACAGCCTGCTGCCACTGCTGCTGGTCACGTTCGTCATCAAGTACGGTTTTGAAACGGCGCTCGCCGTGGCGCCCGGCCTCAGCAGCAACGCAGGCTTCAGCGCCGCCTATCTCCTGCTGTCTGGCGGATTCACCGGCATCTTCATCGGTAAATACTGCCGCTATCTGGCGGCGTCGCGCGGGGCAACGCCCGGCGGGATGCAGCCTGCGGGCTGAGTCCAGCCCAGGATGAGGGGGCGGTGCACGCGCTTCGGCCGCGCCCTCACCACATTCACCTCGCAGCAGCGAAAATGCAGCCTTGGGCGCGCTCCAGGGCGCATCGATCACTGCCTGCAGGAACGCAACGATGTCCAACAACCCTTTCGGTGAATCCTCATGCGCGGCCGCAGCCAACGGTTGCGTGGAGGTGCGCGGCGCGCGCGAGCACAACCTCAAGAATGTCGATGTCTCCATTCCGCGCAATGCACTGGTGGTGTTCTCCGGGGTGTCGGGTTCGGGCAAGTCGTCGTTGGCCTTCGGTACCGTCTTCGCCGAGGCGCAGCGGCGCTACTTCGAGTCCGTAGCGCCATACGCGCGGCGCCTGATCGACCAGGCGGGCGTGCCCGATGTGGACACCATCGACGGGCTGCCGCCAGCGGTTGCCCTGCAGCAGCAGCGCGGCGCCAGCAATGCACGCTCCTCGGTGGGCAGCGTGACCACGCTGTCCAGCCTGGTGCGCATGTTGTACTCGCGCGCCGGGGCCTACCCCGCCAACCAGCCCATGCTGTACGCCGAGGATTTCTCGCCCAATACGCCGCAGGGCGCCTGCAGCACCTGCCATGGCCTGGGGCATGTGTACGAGGTGACCGAAGCGCTGATGGTTCCGGATCCGTCGCTGAGCATCCGTGAACGTGCCATCGCCTCCTGGCCGCCGGCATGGCATGGCCAGAACCTGCGCGACATCCTGGTCACGCTGGGCTACGACATCGACGTGCCGTGGAAGAAGCTGCCGAAGAAGGACCGCGACTGGATCCTGTTCACCGAGGAAACGCCAACCGTGCCGGTCTATGCCGGCTTCACGCCCGCAGAGACCCGTGCCGCACTGAAGCGCAAGCTGGAACCCAGCTACATGGGCACCTATACCGGTGCGCGCCGCTACGTGCTGCACACCTTTGCCAACACCCAGAGCGCGCTGATGCGCAAGCGCGTTTCGCGCTACATGGAAGGCAGGTTGTGCCCGGCCTGCCACGGAAAGCGCCTGAAGCCGGAAGCGCTTTCGGTCACCTTTGCCGGCGTGGATATCGGCGAGTTCATGCGGCTGCCGCTGGACCAGTTGGCGGACCTGCTGGAGCCCATCGCGCAGGGCGATTTCAGCGCGCACAGCCGCGGCGCGCGTACCAGCGGCAGCGCCACGAAACGCGATCGCACGCAACGGGCTGCAAACGGCCGCCCTGTCCACGCTGGAGCCCCCGACGTTCGACTGACCTCGGCCCTGTCGGAAGAGAAGCGCCTGGCCGCTCAGCGGCTGGCAGGCGGGGTCATGGCGCGCGTGCACCAGCTGCGAGGCCTGGGCCTGGGGTATCTCTCGTTGGATCGCGCCACGCCAACATTGTCGGCCGGCGAACTGCAGCGCCTGCGGCTGGCCACGCAGCTCAGCTCGTTGCTGTTTGGCGTGCTGTACGTGCTTGATGAGCCCTCGGCCGGCCTGCACCCTGCCGACAGCCAAGCGCTGTACGACGCGCTGGACCGGCTGCGCGACGGCGGAAACTCGGTGTTCGTTGTCGAGCACGACCTGGAGCTGATGCGCCGCGCCCAGTGGCTGGTGGATGTTGGCCCGGAGGCGGGTGAGCACGGCGGGCGCGTTCTCTACAGTGGCGAGCCCGACGGCCTGCGAAAGGTCCAGGAGTCGCGCACCGCCCGGTATCTGTTCGACCAGGTGCCTGCAGCCGCCAGCCGGCAGCGCAGCGCCAACAGCTGGCTGGAACTGAAGGGCATCCACCGCCACAACCTGCAGGGTGTGGATGCACAGGTGCCGCTGGGGCTGCTGACCGCAGTAACCGGTATTTCAGGATCGGGCAAATCCAGCCTGATGGCACAGGCGCTGCCCGAGCTGGTGCTGCTGCACCTGGGGCATGAGCCCGAAGACAACAGCGCCGACAGTGCGCCCACCGACGCGCCGACCGTGATCGAAGCGACCCGGGGCCGGCTGGCTGGCGATGTGGACGCCATCCAGCGGGTAGTGCAGGTGGACCAGAAGCCCATCGGCCGCACCCCACGCTCCAACCTGGCCACCTATACCGGGCTGTTCGATCACGTGCGCAAGCTGTTTGCCGCCACGCCCGCCGCGCGCCGCCGGCGTTTCGATGCCGGCCGTTTCTCGTTCAACGTGGCCAAGGGCCGATGCGAGACCTGCGAAGGCGAAGGTTTCGTCAGCGTCGAACTGCTGTTCATGCCCAGCGTCTATGCGCCGTGCCCCACCTGTCATGGCGCCCGCTACAACGAAGCTACGCTGAAGGTGCTGTGGAATGACCGCAACATTGCCGAGGTCCTGCAGATGACGGTGGACCAGGCGCACGCGTTCTTCATCGAGGAAGAGGCCATTGCCCGTCCGCTGCAACTGCTGCAGGAGATCGGCCTGGGCTATCTGAGGCTGGGCCAGCCGGCCACGGAGCTCTCAGGCGGCGAAGCCCAGCGCATCAAGCTGGCGACTGAGCTGCAGCGCAGCCAGCGCGGACGCACGCTTTACGTACTGGACGAACCCACCACCGGCCTGCATGCATCGGACGCGGACAGGCTGCTGGTGCAGCTGCAGCGACTGGTGGACGCGGGCAATACGGTGGTGATGATTGAACATGACATGCGCGCGGTCGTGCAGGCGGACTGGGTGATTGACGTCGGACCTGGCGCAGGCGGGGCAGGGGGCACCATCGTGGCGAAGGGAGCGCCGCAACAACTGGCGCGTGCCAAAGGCAGCAGGACAGCGCCCTTCCTTGCGCGGGAGCTGGGGCAGAGTGGGTGATGGGCGAATCCTGGCAGGTTCGTTGAATACGCCGATTGGAGGTCTGTGATGAGAGACATTGATCAGATCGGGCGCATGCTCGTTGAGTGCTATCCCGAGACCAGGATTACTCAGCTGGGGGGGCTGCATGACGGCGATGACAATGGGCTCTGGCTCATTTCTCATCCGGCCAGTCGACACGAGGTACAGCTGGAGTCCACAACAGGACAGTGCCCGTTCCTTCTGGAAAGCGACCGGGATGATCAACGGATCACCGTAGCGACAGTCAGCCAGGCGATTGTCGATGTTGTCGCCACGCTCGGGCTGCCTACCATTTCCTGATTGGCCCCTTCGCCGCGGGCTGACCTGGCAGCAAAAGAGTTCTGCCCTACGGCCTTTGTCCGCTGCACAGCGTCACCCGATACCACCAGCTTGTCGGTCACAGTAGTTTCCTGCACGCCCAGCAGGATGGCGGTCACGGTAGTTTCATCCCCGGCAGCGACGTCCCGATCATCGGGGGCCATTGCCGATGCCTTCCATGGACCGGACTCCAGCAAGCCCTGGAAGGGCTTCACAGATCTGTACCACGCAGGCCCGCATAGTGCCCCCTTGGGTAGTGTGAACGCGTCCATCCAGCCACGGGGTTTCCCCGAACGCCAGGAGGTCACTGTGCCAAGTTGGGATGAAAAATTTAAGTTGACGCGTCGGCAGGTGATTGCCGGCGGGGCCACGACAGTGGCGATGTCCGCCGCACCGGGGGCGTCATCGCTCGCCGCCGAACTGGCAGCGTCACCCCCACCCAGGCCGCCGGTCACCAGCAAGGTCGCGTTGACGGTCAACGGCACGCACCGTGAGCTCGAACTGGACACCCGCACGACGCTGCTCGACGCCCTGCGCGAACATCTGAAACTGACCGGCACCAAGAAGGGCTGCGACCACGGTCAATGCGGCGCCTGTACCGTGCTGGTCAACGGTGAACGCATCAATGCCTGCCTCAGCCTGGCGGTGCAGCACCAGGGCGATGCCATCACCACCATCGAAGGCCTCGGCACCCCCGATAACCTGCACCCGATGCAGGCCGCCTTCGTAAAGCATGACGGCTACCAATGCGGCTACTGCACGCCGGGGCAGATCTGTTCGGCGGTGGCGGTGCTCGACGAGATCAAGCGGGGTGTCCCCAGCCATGCGCAGGCCGATGTCAGCGCACGGCCCCAGGCCACCAGCATGGAGATGCGTGAACGCATGAGCGGCAACCTCTGCCGCTGCGGCGCGTATTCCAACATTGCCGAGGCGATGCAGGAGATCGCTGGCGTGACCTCTGCAAGGGGGCGCTCATGAAGGCCTTCAGTTACGAGCGCGCGAAGTCCCCGGCTGAAGCAGCCAAGGCCGTCGCCGGTACCGAGGGCGCGAAGTTCCTGGCAGGGGGGACCAACCTGCTCGACCTGATGAAGCTGGAGGTCGAGACGCCAGCGCACCTGGTCGACGTGCAGGACATCGGCCTGGACAGGATCGAACCTACAGATGACGGCGGCCTGCGCATCGGCACGCTGGTCACCAATACGGCGCTGGCCTCGCATGAGCGCGTGCGCCGCGACTACGGGGTGTTGACCCGCGCGATCGTGGCAGGCGCCTCCGGGCAGCTGCGCAACAAGGCCACCACCGGCGGCAATCTGCTGCAGCGCACGCGCTGCCCGTACTTCTACGACCCCCATCTGCCCTGCAACAAGCGCCTGCCCGGATCAGGCTGCGGCGCGCTTGAAGGATTCTCGCGGCAAATGGGCGTGATCGGCACATCGGACAGCTGCATCGCGACCTATCCGGGCGACATGGCGGTGGCCCTGCGCGTGCTGGACGCCTCGATCCAGACCGTCAAGGGCGATGGCAGCACGCGCAGCATTCCGATTGCCGACTTCCATCGTTCCCCCGGCGACAAGCCGCAGCAGGACAACGTACTGCAACGCGGCGAGCTGATCACCCACGTCACGCTGCCGGAACCGCCCGGCGGGCGGCACGTTTACCACAAGGTACGTGACCGCGCCTCCTACGCATTCGCGCTGGTGTCGGTCGCGGCAGTGGTGCAGCGTGACGGCTCGGCGCGGTTCGCGTTCGGTGGGGTCGCACCGAAGCCCTGGCGGATCGAGGCAGCGGAACCGATGTTGCGCGAGGGCGTGAAGGCCGCGACCCGGCAGGTGTTCGCCGGTGCGCGTCCAACGCAGGAGAACGCGTTCAAGATCGCGCTCGCCGAGCGCACGCTCGCAGCCGTCCTGGCCGAAGGAGAGCGCTGATGCCCCTCGAATTCAACGCCCCCGCCGGCGACAACCTGTTCGACAAGGCCAAGGTGGTCGGCAAGTCGACGCCGCGCATTGATGGTCCACGCAAGACCACCGGCACCGCCCCGTATGCCTACGAGCGCCATGACGTCGCGCCTAACCAGGCCTACGGCTATATCGTCGGCGCGGGCATCGGCAATGGGCGCATCATTTCGATGGATGCCTCCCGCGCACGTGCCGCGCCGGGCGTACTGGCGGTGATCACCGCACCGGAAACCAAACCGGTCGGCACATCCAACTGGAACAATGCGCCACTGTTCGGCGGGCCCGAGGTCGCCCATTACCACCAGGCCGTTGCCTGCGTGGTGGCCGAGACCTTCGAGCAGGCCCGCGCCGCCGCGGCGTTGATCCGCACCCGCTACGAGCGGGGCAAGGGCCGCTTTGATTTCCCCGCACTTGCGCCATCCGCGCCGCTGGCCAAGGGGCGCGACGGCAAGCCCGATCGGCAGGCGCTGGGAGATTTCGACAGCGCCTACGCAGGCGCCGCGGTCAAGCTCGACGAGACCTACCACACGGCCGACGAAAGTCATTCGATGATGGAGCCGCATGCCACCATCGCCGCATGGGAGGGCGACAAGCTCACCCTGTGGACGTCGAACCAGATGATCGACTGGGCCAGGCAGGCCATGGCTGCGATCCTCGGTATCGATGCTGGCAATGTACGCGTGGACTCGCCCTATATCGGCGGCGGCTTCGGCGGCAAGCTGTTCATCCGCGCCGATGCGGTGCTGGCCGCACTGGCCGCCAAGCAGGTCGGGCGGCCGGTGAAGATCGCGTTGCAACGCCCATTGATGCCCAACAACACCACGCACCGGCACGCGACCCTGCAGCGCGTCCGGATCGGCTGCGGGAAGGACGGCAGGATCTCCGCCATCGCCCATGAAAACTGGTCGGGCAACATCAACGGCGAGGACGGCGAGAACGGCACCCTGCAGACGCCCAAGCTCTATGCAGGCGCCAATCGCCTGGTGGCCAACTACATCGCCACGCTCGACTTGCCCGAAGGCAATGCGATGCGCGCGCCGGGCGAAGCACCGGGCCACATGGCGCTGGAAGTGGCGATGGACGAAATGGCCGAGAAGCTCGGCCTCGACCCGATCGCGTTCCGCATCCTCAACGAGCCGGAGGTCGTGCCTGGCGATCCGAGCAAGAAGTTCTCCGACCGCAACCTGGTGCGCTGCCTGCGCGAGGGCGCCGAACGCTTCAACTGGAAGGCGCGCCATGCCAAGCCAGCACAGGTGAAGGATGGGCAGTGGCTGGTCGGCATGGGCGTGTCTGCCGGCTATCGCGGCGCACCCACCATGAAGTCGGCGGCACGGGTTCGTCTTGACGGCCAGGGCGGGGTGATCGTGGAAACCGACATGACCGACATCGGTACCGGTTCCTACACGATCATCGCGCAGACGGCGGCCGAGACGATGGGCGTGCCGCTGGAACGGGTCCAGGTGACCCTCGGCGACTCCCGCCATCCTGCCTCCGCCGGCTCCGGCGGCCAGTGGGGCGCGGCAAGTTCCACCGCCGGCGTGTACGCCGCGTGCATCAGCCTGCGCCGCAAGGTGGGCGAAAAGCTGGGGTTCGATGGTGACAAGGCACACTTCGCCAATGGCCGCATCCAGGCAGGCGAGCGCACCGTCGATCTGGCCGAAGCGGGGCCACTATCGGCGGAGGACGGCATTGCCTTCGGCGATTTCAAGCAGGGCTACGACGTCGGCACCTATGCCGCGCATTTCTGCGAAGTCGCCGTGCATGCCTACACCGGAGAGACGCGCATTCGCAGGATGCTGGCCGTATGCGATGGCGGCCGGATCCTCAACCCGCTGTCGGCACGCAGCCAGGTCATTGGTGGGATGGTGATGGGTGCGGGCGCGACGCTGATGGAGGAACTGGTGGTCGACAAGCGGCTCGGCTTGTTCATCAACCACGACCTGGCCGGATACGAGGTTCCCGTGCACGCCGATATTCCACACCAGCAGGTGGTCTTCCTCGATACGCTGGACCCGGTGATCTCGCCGTTGAAGGCCAAGGGTGTGGGTGAGCTGGGCATCTGTGGGGTCGGCGCCGCGATTGCCAATGCGGTCTACAACGCCACCGGCGTGCGCGTACGCAACTATCCCATCACCCTGGACAAGCTGTTGCCCGGCTTGCCAGACGTAGGCTGACCGTTGCGCATGGAACGACCCGCTGCCTCGACCGCCATGGATGCATCTGTAGCAGCCGGCGTGGAGTCCAGGAATCTTGCCGAGCATCTGTCCCCAGCGCCGGGCTTCCTCACCGAAGGAAGCCCGCGCGGCGTGCTCGAGGCGGCCGTGACGCGTCTGCGCGCGGGGGAGCACGCCGTGCTCGCCCTGGTGCTGGAAACCGATGGTTCCACCTACGCCGGTGCCGGCGACATGGTGCTGTTCTGCAACGGCAGCCAGACCGGCTGGCTCAGTGGCGGATGCCTGGAGCCCGAACTGGCGCGACGCGCGCAGCAGGTGGCTGAAGCAGGGCAGGTCGATTGGATCGAGATCGACACGCGCAGTGACGAAGACCTGCTGAGCGGGTCCGCGCTCGGGTGCCGCGGCCGGCTGCGGATTGCGCTGCTGCCACTGCATTCCATGGCAGGTATCGACGTAGTGATTGAGGCCTGGCTTTGCGAGGGTGTGGCACTCCAGCGGGACGTTCGCACATCGGGGGAGATCGTCTTCCGCGCCGGTAATCGCGAGAAAGTTTGGCAGCTGGATTCGATGGACGGGGCGCAGCCCTTTGGCGAGAGCGCGTGGCGCTTGTCCTTGCCCCGGCTTCCGCGGGCCCTGGTGTTGGGTGGCGGCCCCGAAACGCCCTTCCTGGTTCCACTATTGCGTGGCCTTGGGTGGCGCGTCAGCGTGGCCGAACGGCGAGCCCGCTGGGCCTCCGCGGGGCAGGGCGCGGATGCACATCTCCAATCCAGCCCTGCCGAGGCACTGCATGGCGACGCGTGCGACGCGGTACTGGTGATGCATCACGACTTCGAACTGGACCGCGAGGCCCTGGTGGCGCTGGCCGATACAAAGGCTGCCTTCATTGGGCTGCTGGGTCCACGGCGAAGGCGTGAGGACCTGTTCAAGCTGCTGACACCAGATCAGCGCAACCGGCTGTCTTCCAGACTGCGATCTCCGGTCGGCCTGAATATCGGAGGCCGCGGGCCAGAGGCGATTGCGCTCAGCATCGCCGCGCAGCTGCAGCAATGGCGCAGCGCGGCCGGCACGTGACGGCCCCACATGCGGTGGTTGTGCTTGCGGCGGGCGGGAGCACCCGTCTTGGCCAACCCAAGCAGCTCCTGACCCGGCAGGGCGAGCCCCTTGTACATCGCGTGGTGCGGTTGGCCTTGGAGCTCGCGCCATCGCAGGTGCTGGTCGTGGTGGGCGCGAACGCGCAGGCCGTGACATCCAGCATTGCCGGGCTGGATGCCACCCCGGTAACCAACCCCCACTGGGAAAGCGGCCTGGCGAGCAGCCTGCAGGCGGCCGGCGCACACCTGCTGCCCAGTGTGGCCGCCGTGATGCTTGTGGCATGCGACCAGCCCGCGATCGAGCATGCCCATCTGCAGGCGCTGCTTTCCGGTGCCAGCGTCTCTGCGTCAGGGTGCGCCGGCACCCGTCACGGAAACGCGCTTGGCATTCCCGCAGTGGTACCACGCGCATGGTTCAACCCGGTGGGCGCAACCGGTGACCGCGGCTTCGGGAAGCGCCTGCGGCAACTACCCACCGATGCGGTGCACGCCCTTCAAGCGCCGGAACTAGGCCTGGATATCGACACGCCAGAAGATCTGGCGCGTGCGCGGGATTCAGGCTGGATCGATGCTGGGGATTGAACCTGCCGCGCTCTCTTACAGCCCTCGCGCGCGATTCTGTTCCTGCTCGCGCTGCTGGTTCTGATCCTGCTGGTTCTGCGTCTGCGTAGTGGACTGCTCCGCCTGGCGGGTGCTGGCCTCCACGGTCTGCGAAATCGCCTGGCCATGCTCGACAACGGCACGGCGTGCAGCCGGGTCGTTCATCTGCCCCTGCACGGCAAACACGCCCGAGCCATCCAGGCGGGCCACCACCGAGTCGATCCGGTCCATGCCGGCACCCTTGCTCGCCACCACCAGCTGACCAGCGGCGCGCTCGATCTGCTCGTTGTCGGCGAACACCGGCCGCATGCCCACCTGCGCCCGCTGCTTTTCCATGTCGTGCAGCTTGCCGACAGCTTGCTCGAAGCGTGCAGCGTCCGGGTGGGACGCGTCGCGCATGCTCGGCTCGGCCTGTGGCGGCTGTTTCTTTTCCGCCACCGCCGCGTCCAAGGCCGCCAGCGTCTTGTCGCCGGCCTTGCCGTCGTCCTTCAGCCCGTTGGCACGCTGGAAGGCCTGGACCGCAGCGAACGTGTCATCGCCAAAGTAGCCGGTGGTCGAAAGCGGCTTGCCGTCCTTGCCCTGATAGCCCAGACCAGCCAGCGTTTCCTGCATGGCTTTGACTTCGTCGCCGCGCTCGGCCCTGGCCAGCATGCCGTCGGCCATGGCGTTCTGCGCCGGCGCCCGGCGGGCCGGCGCGTCCTGGCCCAGGGTCAGCCGGTCGTTCAGCATGTCGCCCAGGTACTTGCGGTACTGGTCCGGCTCCAGCTCGATATGGGCATGCACCGCGCCCGGCGAACCGGCATCGGACTGCTTGATCAGCGGCGCACCATATTCAACGTAGTCGCCGGTCTTGTACGGCGAACTGCCGCGCTCACCGTGCAGCACCTGGCCCAGCAGCTCGCGTTCCGGGTGGCCTTTGGGGTGGCTCCAGATGCTGACGGAGTTCCAGGTGTTCTCCTTCACCTCCACATAGCCGGCCACCGGATTGGGGATCATCACGTCGCGCTTCCAGTTCTGGTCGGTCAGGATCAGATCCTTGTGGACCAGCGGAATGCCGTTTCGATCGCCGTCCCTGCGGGTGGTTTCCATCTCGCCTTCGATCATTTCCGAATGGCGGTCGGCCAGGTTGGCGTTGCCGGTACGCACGGCTTCGCGGTTGGTCTTGGGGTGATGAATCTGCAGATCGCGGAACGCGTCATCGCCCGTGATGCCATGCGGAATGGTGCGGTTCGCGCGGTTGTCCGCACTGCCCATGGGTTCGACCACACGGATGCGCTCGCCCGAGCTCAGGTCACGTGCAGGCGCAGCCTGGTCCTGCACGGGTGCGACCGGTGCGACCGGCGCGGCCGGTGCCGCGGGCGAGGGGGCAGGGCGCTCAGCAGGTGCAGCGGGCGCCGGCACGGCATTGCCTTGCTGGCGGACGGTGCTTTCCAGCGTGTCCAGCGTGTTCCTGCCGGCCTTGCCGTCTTCGGTCAGGCCGTTGGCCTTCTGGAATTCGCGCACGGCATGCTCGGTATTCGGCCCATAGTGCTTGTCCGCCGTCAGCGGCTGGCCATCCTTGCCGGTGTAACCGGCCTGGATCAGCTTGTTCTGCAGCGCTTCCACCTCCGCGCCACGCTCACCGGACACCAGCATGCCGTCGGCCATGGGGTTGGCGCGGCCGCGTCCACGCGACTGCTGCGGCTCGGGTTCACCGAAGGCCTGCTGGTAGTCCTTGCCCTGGTACGGCTCGGGGGTGCGATTGACCTGGTCGTAGCGCGCCAGGGCTACCAGATCGCCCTTTTCAGACACCGCGCGATCGCGCAGCCCCGGCCACCAGTCCGGCGAGCTCTTGAAGTTGGTTTCGACGTGGCTGATCTTGTAGTCCTGCGCGGCGCGGATGATCTGCTCGTCGCTCAGCTCGCCCAGGTTGTAGTGCTCGCCGTAGGCCTCTTTCAGGCCGGTCTGGAACACCGAGCGGGTCAGGTCGCGGTACTGCACCGACGTGCTCCACAGGGCATCCTGCACGGCAGCACCGCGCCCGGACAAGTCGATGCCCACGTCCTGCAGGCGCTCCATCTGCTTGTCGTAGTACAGGGTCTGGATGAAGTCGTGCTGGTCCTGCGCAAACGCTACCGGATCAGCGGCGGCCACTTCCTTCCACTTCGCGCCAAATGCCGGCGTTCCAGGCTCCAGGCCAGCGAACTGGTCGCGGTAGGCGGATGCGGCGATGTACTCGGCGGCGCCACCCATCTTGGTCGAGAACTGGTAGGTGCCATACGAAATGCCACCGTGGTCACCCACGCCGGTCGACACCGCACCCGGGCCGCGCCCACCAGACTCGCGATGCGCCGAGGTCTGGCCGATGTGCCAGCTGTCCATCTTCTGCTTTGCTTGATCCACAACATCCATGACTGCATTCCTTTGCGGTGGGGTTTACTTCTTGATCAACGCTTCGAGGGCGTCGGCACGATTGGCGAAACGGTTGATGCGGCACGATTGCGCGTCCAGCATCTGGCCCTGGCCTTGGGTGGCCGGGTCGAAGCGGCAGTAGCGATCGGTGTCGCGCATGTAGGCGTCCTGTTCGTCGCCCAGCTTGTCCTTGAACTCGCTGTCGGGGCCGGCGTCGATGGTCTGCAGGGCAGCGCGCATGCGCTTCTGCTGCCACTCGAACTCTTCGTCTGCGCAGGCTTCCATGGCCGAGGTCACGGCATCGCTGGCGGCTGCGCACTTCTTGAACTCGGGTCGCAGATTGGCGCGGTTGTACGAATCATCCGGTCGGTACGGATTGCCGTCCTCATCGGTGATGGGGGCGCCATCGTCGGCCTTCGCCGGTGCGGACTGTCCGGGGGCAGCGGCTTCGGCCTGGGTTGCCGACGCTGGCGCCTCAGTCGGCGCAACGGAGTCGGCGGGGGCCGCAGGCGCGCTCGCCGCTGCTGGCTCGGCCACGGCGGCAGATTCCGCCTGCGGTGCCTGGCAGGCCGCCAGCAACACGCCCAGGGCAAGCACGGACCAGCGTGCCTTGCCGCCTGTGGCGCGAACGAAAAGAGCAGGGGCCTCAACTTGCTGCATCTGTCTGGTCTCCTTGGAACGGGTTACGGATGGACGCGCAGCACGGCGCGTCAGCGCGGCTGATGGGCGCGTCCTGGGGGGTTCTGTTCGTGTCCTGCATTGTTCCGCTTCTCCCTGCGTGTTGCCGCGCCTGTTGAGGCGTGCGGCGGCTGTCGTGTCCTTACTGCACAGCGGAATCGTTACCACCCGGCGAGCAGGTGCTGCCTATGGCCGGTGGCCTCCCCCTGAGGCCGCTTTGGAGGATTGTACGGGATTGGCGTCAAATTGATGACGCTGGGGTCGACGGGTCATTGACCGGCCATATGGCCGGTCCGGCAGGCGAGCTGGAGATTGTTGGTCCGCCGGGCTACTTCGCACTGATCACGAACATGTGGAAGTCTGACTCTTCCGGTGCGGTGGGAACGCGGTACACCATCCCCATTCTCGGAAAACTCCGCTCCCAGTGGGCGTGCGCAGCCGTGTCCTTCCGGAAAGTGGCCAGCAGCCATTCGCCCGTTTCGGGGCGCACCAGGCCTCTGACCACCGTAGCTGCGATGCCCTTGCCTCGATGCTTTGGGAGCACGAAGAGATCTGCCAACTCCGGCAGACGCCGCCCTTCAAGTTCGACCTCATCCACCTGGACGAATCCGCACAGTGCGCCATCAAGCCAGATCAGGCGGGTCCATCCGGGCTCAGCCCGCAAGCGGGACTGGACGTCGGCAAGCGAGCAGTCGTAGAGCCCATCGGAGAGGATCTCTTCATCACTCCAGGCCGATGCCTCGAAGTAGTACAGCTGCATCAGTCTGAAAACAACGTCTGCATCCTGCGCCGTGGCTTCAACGAGTGTCAGTCCATCCATCGGGAGAATTTCATCCACATCAACCGCGGTGATCGCGTTGTTTGCTGGAAAAGGATGGGACACCGAATCAGTGCTTTCTGCAAGGGCAGCCATCGGCTCCTGATACTCCGTCACCACGCTAGACTACGTGAGCCTGGCCCAAACGTGAGCCTGGGCGGGCACGCTGTTCGGACCTGTGATTTGTCCCGGCGAGGCGTGGGCTGAGCAGCGCGGGCAAGAATCCTCCCGGACTCAGGCCTCGTTTCCCGGCGTTCGTCGCACGTGACGCCGCCTTGTCGAAAATCCTGTCTGGCATTGAGACTGTCCGGTCATACTGAGGCGAGGCGTGCACGAACGCCACGGGTGAACCTCAGGCCACTACCTGAAAGGATGTTTCGACATATGAAGTTCCGGCTTCTACTTGCGCTCTCCATCCTGCCGTTCGCAGCGAACGCGGTTGTCATCCGTAGCGATGTTGACGATTCAAAGTACCGGATAGATCAATCCAAGTTTCCTGCGCTGGCAGATATGCCCGGCGAGGGACACGGCGTTCTCATCGCGCGCAAGTGGGTCCTCACCGCTGCACACGCCGCGCCCATGGAAGGCATGGACGCCAAGGTGACTATCAACGGCAAGGAATACAACGTTGCCAGGGTGATCGTCCACCCTGGCTTCAAGCGCATGCCCGACGCATTGGGCCAGGAAGCGTTGAAGACGGGCGATCCATCCAGGATTCACGCGTTTCTGGCCGGTTCGGATGACATAGCGTTGATCGAGCTGGATACGCCGGTGGAGCACGTTGCACCGGTAGCTCTTTACCGAGGCAACGATGAAGTCACCGAAGTCGCCATGTTTGTCGGCAAAGGGGCAACCGGCAACGGGGTTGACGGGCAAAGCGCCAGCTCCGCACATCGAGGCGTGCTCAGGCGGGCCTACAACTCCATCACGGGCGCCAACGATCGCTTTGTCTGGTATCGATTCGATCCGCCCGCACAAGGCCTGCCACTTGAGGGGGTGTTGGGAAGCGGGGACAGCGGCGGCCCCCTCGTTGTGCGTAAGCAGGATGGGTGGCAGCTCATTGGCCTGGGGTCGTGGATCACCGCGGTTCCAGAGCACGCCCTGGAGGCGGGCTTCTATGGACAGGTGGTCTTCAACGTTCGCATCTCACGGTATTCCAGTTGGATCGATAGCGTGATGTGCGTTGCGGATGGCAGTGCGTGCATAGACGCCATCCAGCGCGCTGAGCACTAGAGGGTTTCGCGCCAAGCCCATCGAGAGGCCGCCTCTGAACGAAAGCGGACATTGCCTGAGCGGTGTTCGTTCAACTCTCATCCCCCACACCGTGCATCCTCCGGCACAGTACCCGCCCATACCAGCCGTACCCGATCCATCACGGTAGGTTCCTGCACGCCCGCCAGGAACTGATCCAGGTACGGCAAAGGCTTCAGCGGCCACTGAAGCGTGGCCTGCAGGTGGACGATTGCAGGCGCCCGCTGCCGAGCGCCCAGTGGCACCTTGATCAACAAGTGCGGCGGATGGGTTTCCACATGCAGCACCAAAGCACCTCTGCATAGCACCTGGAAGGAAGCCGACGCGGGTGTTGCTTCCACGAAGTCGAAGCCTTCCCGCGACCGCGCCTCTGCGAAGCGGAGTGCGTGGGTGCGCAGCTTCAAGAACGCCTCATCGGACACGCCACGATAGGTGAAGGCCTCCGGGTCCACCGGCTCTGGCCAAAGCGTCCGTGCCGCAACGATCAGTGCCAGGCACAGCGCCAACACTGCCCAATGGATCGCCATCGCCACGCGGCTGCCGGCGTATGCGCTCGGCCCCACAGCGGCGGCCCTTCAGCTCTGCGGCTGCAATCGATCGCTGGCATGGGCCACAAGGCCGAGGGCCGCCATGATCAACCCTTCCATCACACGGTCGCCCACGTACTGGTCCGGCTCGCCGTTCTGGCGGGTGCGCTCGGCGGCCAGCAGCACCTCCAGTACAACGCGCAGGCCAGTGAGCGAGCAGTCCGCATCGGCCAGGGCCATCTGCCGGCCGCGAAGCTGGTGGCGTTCCGGCCAGGGCTGGCCGTTGGCGGCAACACCGGCGCCGATGCTGTGCAGCAGGGCGATGAGGGTGTTGGGATCTGCGGCCGGCTCGGCCGAGGGCGCCTCGTGGATGGGCTGTGGGGCAGGGGAGTAGGACGTGGTCATGGCATGGCTCCTTGCGTGCAGGCAGAAGCCGCCACCGATAAAGGTGGCGGACGATGCGTGGTTCGAAACCCGGTCTACGCTAAAACCGGCAGGCACAAGGCCTCCACGCACCGCCCGCCATAGCCGGCCGACGGATTGCCAGCCGGCACCACCAGATAGGTGATGCCGGCTGGCAAGCGTTTACTTCAGCGTAAAACCGGGGTTTCGAAGCCCGACCACCGTTCTCGGTGGCGTGGCTAGGATTACGCCCGGCTGTGCGCGATGCCAATACAGTAAGGGCAATGCCGTCATCACTTTCGACGTTTTCAGAATCGTTGTATGACGGGTCGGGCAGGCGGGGCTTGCCCTGCAAGGGCTGTGGGCGGTCCCGGCTAGCCCGCATCTTCTGTGCCGGTGCCGACATGCTCCGGCCAGGAGCGGGGCGGACGCGACACATTGCATGGCTGACGCTGCGCTCCACGACGTGGCACTATCCGGGAAGCGTCAAGGTCGCTTGAGAGGGGATGTACATGGAACGTACGCAGGAAAAGCTAACCATGGCCGACGTGGCCGGCTGGGGTTCGGCCGTCGTCACGTTTGGCCTGATTCAAGGGGCGCTATATCTGAAGGCGTACTGGGGCCACTTTGGCCTTGATCCCTTTCAGTTTGTTGCTGTGAGCGAACTGGCCTTGGCCGGCCTGACAGGCATCGGGATTGTGTTGTTTCTCATGCTGCTAGGTATGCTGTTTGGTGGCTGGTTGGAAGTAAAGGTGACGAGCAGCCGCTCCAAAAACAAGCTGTTCGCCTGGCTGTTTCCAATGTTTTTCTTCGCTGGCCTGGGGCTGCTGCTTTGGTGGTCGAACACGTGGCCTCTTCTGATAGGGCTTCTTCTGACGGTCATCTGTGCGCTGATCGTGCATCTCTCGCCGGTGGTGCCAACCGCCGTGAAAGATTCCCCCTTCTTGATCTATGCCCTGGTGCTGCTGGTGTACGTCTCGATCGTGTCAAACATGCTTGGCTTCCAGCGCGCCGAAAGGATTTCCTCTGGCGACGGCAAGCACGTGGCAACTGTGACTGTTGATGGAAAAGTACAGGGGGGCTTGGGTCTGATTGGCCGCCTTGGCGATAGCTATGCGCTATGGGACCCGGCCCGGAAAGCTGCTCTGCTTGTGCCTGTTGGCGATGTCGGCAGGCTGGAAATTGTGCGAAAGGGCACGATGCCTAATCCGGTTGCTCAATAGAACTCGGCTTTGACATGTCTCAGGCAGCAAGCTGCGGTGCGCCATTGTTGGCAGTAGTGATAAGGGGTATCTATTGAGGGTAGGGGGCGCGGCTCCTTCCTTCAGAGACGCTGGCCCTGTCCGGAGCCCAGCTGCCCCGCTAACTCCTAAGCTAGCCCAACGGCGTTGTAGGCCACACTTGAAAGCGACGCCTCGATGACGCACAGTTGATTCCACTCAAGCTTTGACTGGAAATCGAGCATGCTGGATCTACTGATAGGGCGGATTGACTAGCATTCACCGAGGGAACTATGCCATTTACGCTTACCCGGACGGTCCTCGGAATTTTGGTGCCAGGCCTGATCGCCATCACTCCTTGGTTGCTCGCTCTCGTCCAGCACACTAAGGCAACTCTTGGCTTCGACTCAAACTCCACCCTTGGGCATGCCCTGATCTTCTCTGCCGCAATCGTAGCCGGTACGTTTTTCGAGGCGCAAGGGACGAAGCTTGAGGTCAAGTGGGACAACAGCAAGGAGGAGGCGCATCAGGTTTCGGAGAACTGGTATACCTATCTGTCCCAAGTCCTAGATAAGGAGCCGGTTGGTTATCGCTACATGAGTAGGCTCGCCACGACTCTCTACTTTGAGCTCGCCATGATGTGGGCTGCGCCGGCCTTTCTGCTCGGAGCCACGATTCTTGCGTCACTCCGATTTCCGGAAGCCTGGGTCATCCTAGGAATTGTTGGGCTTGCCGCCGCCGTGGGGGTTGGATTCTATTTTCATAGTCAGGCGAATAGCACCCACGACGTGATCTGTTCTACCCGAAAAGAACTCGTATCGCGCCTTCCAAATATGCACTAGCCACAGTCAGCGGGGCAGGCCACTCCCAGGCCTACAAGCAGCCCTACAGTTGCCCAAGGCAAAGCTGTGACGTCGCGGCTCAGTGCGCCAGGGCTGTCTGTCAGGGGCAGCGAATCTAGCTTCACGCTCTTTCGTCAGCCAAATGGACTTAGCAAATGGCGTCTCAAGCACTGCAGAGCTTCAACCATGTAATTCAGGATGCTGTAGATCTGCTTGCACATTTTGACGCTATAAATTCGCAGCCACCACCCGACAGTGCTGAGGTGCTGAAGCGCGCAAGCCTAATTATGGCCCTCGCGGCACTTGAGACCTACATAGAAGACCGCATCAGTGAGGCCGCAGGGCAGGTCGTGGGAAGGGACGGCTCTGTCGGAAGGATTCGGGAATTTTATCTCAACTCGCTCCAGAACGATTTAAAGTACTTCCACACTCCGACACCCGATCGTGTCGGGCGACTCTTTGAGAAGTACTTACAGATAAACGTATTCGAAGGGTGGGTCTGGAACAACTACGATCAGGTGCGTGCTAAAAAACACCTAAACGCGATTGCCAAGAAGCGTGGAGATATTGCGCATCGTTCGCTCCGACCTGTGGACGGACAAACATCGGCACACGCAGTCATCCGAGAAGATCTTAGGAAGCACATCCGCTTCATTCAAGACCTGGCGGCTGCAACCGATAGGTACATTGAAGCTAACCTCTGAAGGGTCAATGATTAGGAAGATTTATCAGGCGTACGGAAGGGTCGCACTCGACCAGCAACGGCCATCCACCAGCTTGATCTGCGGCCTATCCGCCTTTAGCGTCGGGTGCAATAAATGGGCTGATCAAAAGATCGGCGCTGGGTGAATGGCTCGAGTCTTGAATCTTCGAATCCCGAATCTTCGCGGTGGCGTCAAGGGGGGGGCATGCATAATTTCAAGTTTTGGGCGAGACGGACATTTGCGGAGTTTCGCGGCGGAGTGGCTTACATTGGATCGACGGGCGCTGACGGAAGCGAAGGGATAGGGACTGCATTCCATGTAGGAAATGGGGTCTTTGTCACCGCGCGACATGTTGTGGAGGGCCGAGAGATCAAAGAAGTTGGGATCGACGATCAATCAATGATTCATGCCCTCAACAGGCAAGCGGCGCTATCGAAGTCTTACGAACTGCCGCAGCTCGCCATTACAAGCGGCCCGTTCTTTCATAGAGAACCAAGTGTTGACGTGGCATGCTTCACCCTAAGCGTGTCGCCTGATTCATACATTCCGCTGGGAGGACACCTAGATGACTGGCTTGGTCAGTACGAACTAGTCCTCAACAGAACACTTGTGTTGGGTTACCCGCCAATCCCGCTATCTAAGGAACCAATTCTTTTCGCATCGAGCGGAGAGATCAACGCGCTCGTTGACCTTTACGGAGGCACACACCATCCTCACTTCTTAATATCAAGCATGGCCCGGGGTGGATACAGCGGCGGACCAGTTCTGGTCGCTTACGACGAAGACAACGAGGATGGGGGAACCGCCTTGCTTGGAATAGTTACACAGTCGTTGGTCAAGGATGAGAGCTCAGCAGAAGTGGGTTACTTCGCCGTTCTAACTGTGGAGCCGATATATGACTGCCTTGAGCAGCATGGACTTCTTCCTGATTTCCAAAGACTTTAACCTAATGCTTAGTGGCGCAGCCTATCGCTTCAAGTAGCAATAGCTAAGAGGCTCTTATGTACAACCTGCTTATGGTCTATCGCGAAGGAACTTGGGACGAGGACGAGTTTTTTCTCGAGCTTCCGAGGTACTTGGAGCACACGGCGCAACCAGTAAAGGATGGGTTCAATGCGCTCAACGACCAGGTTATCGATGCTCTTAAAGCAATGCCGACGCTATTCGCCTACGAAGACAGAGGTCGAGATATAGGGATCCCTGCACGCGTAGGATGGATTGATCAGGTTCAAGTGCGCTATGGCGGGATTAGGATTACCTGGCGATTCGACGCATCGATTTCGCCAATTCCTGCAGAGCGCCTTCGCGAAATGTTTGCAGATCTGGATATACGAGAGCGGAACTGGGAACAGACAAGGACCCATTGGGCGATAAAAAACGTTGATCTGCGTGCGGTACTCGTCGCACACGGTCTCGCTATCGAACTCCGCGCCCCGACGGTATTTGTGTCCTACTCCTGGGATTCAGAGGAGCACCGAAATTGGGTGCGCCAGCTCGTTCTAGAGCTGCGGGCTAACGGCATTGACGCCATGGCCGATATGACGCACGTCAGACCAGGCCAAGATCTGGGCCGCTTTATGGAGCAAACCGCAAATTGTGATCGAGTAATCGTCGTCTGCACCGCAAACTACATGAGTCGCGCGAACGGTCGCGTTGGCGGGGTGGGCTACGAACACCTAGTAACGGCGGCGCAGTTGATGGCAGATCCTGGCTCAGTTCGATTCATTCCAGTTCTCAAAGATCACGCCGATGCCGCGCACTTGCCTATAAATCTTCGCGGGCGAATGTATGTTGATCTTAGCGATGGCCCGAATCGCAACGCAAACTTTCAAGACTTAGTCCGCGATTTGCATAACGCGCACGAGCCCATACCGCCGCTAGGGCCCCGGCCGAGATTCTAGAGTTCGCAAACTAGATCACTTATCGGAACTAATTCGGGACCGCCTACGGGCCTTATGGCAGGTGGCCGCCGCGGTTCATCCCCCGAAATGACGGACACTTACGAGACGGCCGATCTAGGTAATTCCGCGCTCCCAAATAGCCGATTCGGGATCTCGCCGGAGGCGAGAGCAGAGGATTAGGAGGCTTTATCAGCCATCGGCCAGAGGCTGGCAGGAGACGCGAAATCCCGGCAAGTCTCAATCCAAAGCGAACAAAGATCTGATGAGAATGTAGTCTGGACCAGATCCCCTCCAATTGAGCTGGAGTTCCGGTGCACCCACCCCAAAAAAAAGTTCAAGGATCATCCCGCCAGAATCACTATGTACCGGAGTGGTACCAGCGTGGCTTTATCCTCGATGGCGGCCAGCACTGGCTCCTCGACTTGTCACCGCCGCGCCAGCGTCCCGACGGTGCGCCGATACCGTCCAGGGCGCTTCGGCGGGCGCCCAAGTCGGCATTCTGGGAGCAGGATCTCTACGTCACGCGGTTCGGTGAGCAGTTCAACGACGAGGTAGAAACAGTGCTCTTTCAAGGCATCGACGATTTTGGTGCGCTTGCGGTACGTGCGTTTCTCGGTGGCGACGCAGGTCAGGTCCACGCGCAGTACCAGGCACTACTTAGTTATTTGGGCGCGCAGAAGTTACGCACTCCAAAAGGCCTGGACTGGATACGAAGTCGATATCCGGTGCTTTCGCAGGTCGATCTGCTTGTGGAGATGCAGCATCTGCGTCACATGTTCGGCGCTCTGTGGACCGAGGCCGTCCATGAAGTGGTCTCGGCCGAGGATTCGGATGTCAAGTTCCTCATCGCCGACCACCCCGTAACGACCTTCAATGCCGTGCTGCCAAGTGACGCGACCGCCCAGGCCTATCCCAACGACGCTCCCATAACCTGGAACGGCACGCAGACGCTGTTCCCACTCGACAGCAATCAGTTGCTAATTCTGACGCACGTGGATTACGCCAAGTATCCCAGTGATGTCGCTCTCGCGGCAAAACGAACGAACGCACGCTATTTCGGTGATGCGATTTTGCGCACGGATCGTCTTATCCGAGGGCGTCGCTTCAGTAGAGAAGAAGTCGTCACCGTGAATGCTTGGCTTAAGGGGCGCGCGCGCCGCTACATCGCCGCAGGAAGGCCGGAATGGCTGTATCCGGAATTGGATCGGCCTTTAGATCACGCCCGTCTGGCCGAGCTGCTGCGCCCGCCTGAAGCAGAGCTATGGCGCTACGGCGGCGACACATACATCGGCTTCAAAGATGGCACTTATGGCTTTCGAGACGCCTATGGGCGAACCTCCCGTGAGCACGAGTTCGTGGCCAAGGCACCTCCATTGTCGCCGCCGCAGACCGTAGAACCTTGTCCATGCGGCAGCGGTGGCCCCTACGACACGTGCTGCGAGCTGTTGGCCCCATGGGAGCGACCGCGGTGGGATGAGCTCAGCCTTCGCGAGCGAAACCTAGCATTTCTGCGCGCGATCGCTGGCGTGTTGAACTTGAACGAAAAGAACGCGTGGAGGCGTGTCCAACATACGCTGTCCGACGAGCAAGTTTCCCAGCTGCATCGGATCTCGCAGGGGTTGTGGCCAGAAAACACCGATCTGACTGCGCTGCTTCCCCGGCAGAGTAACGGTCGTGTGCGTGCGGTGTACATGGGGCCATCCGATCCGCGCACAGCAGGCGAAAGTTTCATAAGCCTCATACCGCTGTTCGATCAGATTCTGGTGATGGATCCGTTCCTTGTCTCACGCAATCTTCGCCCCGATTTCAGTCCTGTCACATCCCCGGAGCAGCACAAACTGCAGTTTTTGAAGAACGTTTGGTTCTGGTTGTTGCTTGAGCCGCTCATCGTCGCAGGGAAGGTGCTCGTCTTCCCGAATCCTGCTGACCTTAGTCCGGATTTCCAACGGGCGATGCAGGAGATGGCGCAGACGCGCACCGCAAAGTGGGTGCCTGCACCGGAAGATCTGGCCAAGTTCGAGAAACTTGCCCGTGAAGACTTCCAGCGATCGCTACTGCTGTTGCCGGACGACACTCTACTCCCGATGTTCAAGAGGAGCGCGCCGGATAAGCCGGACGCGTACGTGCAGGGAGTTATCGACTACATGCGGCGTGAAGCCGAGAGCGATCCCATGGCACTGCTCCAGGTTCTGGGAACGGGCAAGCGGCTTAGTCAGGCGATGGTTACCAAGAGCGTGACCTTGGAGGTAGCGATTTTCATCGCACAGGCCACTGGGGCGGTCCCGGTCACAGACGTCAAATCACTGTGGAACCAACTTCATGATCACACTCGCGCAGCGCAGGGCGGGGGCAGCGCGCCGACCAATCTGTGTGGATTACGAGCGCCAGCAGTTCTCAATCCCTTCAATGGACTCACCCTCGCCGAATCCATCGCCGCAGTGGAGGTGCGAGCGGCCTTGCGCGGGGCGCTTGAGACCTTGGCGTTGCGTTCAAAAGACAAGGCTCTGGAGGACTTTGAAGCCCTGGGTGCGCGCCTGGACCGCCTGACGGATGAGGCGGGTCATCTGTGCATTTCAGACGCTTCAGTTGCGCAGCTGCTCACTCCTTCTACGCCGACGGGCGGGTTCGAGTTGCCCGCGACGCAGCGGCTTGTGGTGGGTTTTGGCCGAGGCGAGCCCCCCATCTTTCTAGGCTTGGCACTGCTCAGGACAACTCTGCGCAGCACCGCAAGCGACGCAAGCTAAAGGCTATACATCCGCGTGTTCTCGCCGCCGCATAAGGTGCTTGCCCAGCAGCGCTTCGCGCGCCGCACCTAAGGAACGCAGGCCACGAGGGCAGGGCGCGTGACAACAGGGTTACGCATGCAGCGCTTGTTGCTGGCAAGCTTGAGGCGGCGCTGGGCCTACGGCGCCGCGAGTGCATCCAACGCAAGCAACTGTGCCAAGACCTTACGGAAGAAAGCTCGTGGCGCAAGCCTCCTCCAAGCATTCAGAGACGCGCGGTAGTTGCACCGCCCCAGTCGCCCCGCGCAACCACATGGGCATGGCAGTTTGTTGGCAACGCGCTTTCGCTTGGTCAGCGCCCGCAGTGCCGCCCGCACCGCGGGAGCGGTAGGCAGGCCAAACAGGCGCTGATAGTCGTCGTAAAGGCCAGGGGCGCCATGCTCCAGCTCTTCGAACGGGTAGCCCGCGTAGCCCCGTTGCCGCCAAGATGCAGCGTATAGGAACGGGATCACGCACTGATCGACGTAGGCGAGCAGGGTCGGTGAAGGACCGAGCTTGAGCTGCAGCTGCAGCGGCGACCCTAGGCACAGGTTGCCGGCGCTGTTGACGTGGTTGTCCGGCGTGCGCGGGACACGTTGATCCTCCTCGTACACATCCGGTAACGTCTCTGTCGAAAACAGCGGCACCTCCAGGCGTACCCGGTATGTGTCGGCGATGGCGGGGCGACCCGGCGGCGTCCAACTGAAGTCGAGGACGCCGCCGACGATCACGACGTCGGCACGGCGGCTCGGCCGTCGGCGCAACCGCGGCCACGCCGTCAACAGCTCGTCGACGTGGGTCTGCAAGAATTGCATCACTGGCGCCAAGGGCGCGCCGGCGTGGAGTCAACATGCACCTTCCGGAACACCGCCGGCGCTGCGACGACACCAGCTAGGCCACGGAATGCGTCCTGCGACAGCTTCAGTCCGAAGTGGTCTTCTGCCATCTCGACGAGACGTCCGGCGTGCGGACTGTCTAGGAACGCGGCGAAGTCGCGGTTGGCGGCTTCGATCCACTCGTGGAAGTGGCGCTTTAGCTCGAGTTCGAGGCAGTCTTGGCGGTGCCAGCGATCGGCAAAGTTCTCCTGCGGGTTGATCGGGTTGCGGATCTCGTCGGCGCCTGAAAGCCTGACCTCGTCAAGCTCCAGCAGGACCCGGCGCAAGGTCTGGGTCAGCGATTCGCCATGAACGTACACCTGGCCGGCGATGGTGGTGAGCACGATCGAGGCCGGCTTGACGTCGGGATCGCTGGCGAAGCGAATGTCGCGGTGCCGCTTCAGCAGTTGCACGACCTGCTGCAACGCTGTCTTGCTGCGGTAGACCGGGACCGGGTCGATCTGGGCCTCGGCAAGTACACCGCGTTGTTCGGGCGCTCGCATGCGCGACAGGAACCATTGCAGGTAGCCACCGGGGTTGCTCGACGGCCAATCACGGCTGCGCGTGCGGTAGGTGCGATGCTGCTGGTCGGTGATCCACAGCGCCTTGCGGGCGATGTCCTGGGCCAGCGCCGCCGGGACGCCATGCAGTTCCATTTGCTCGCGCAGGTAGCGGCGGCGGTCGTCGTCGGCCCGGATACCGGGAACCACGTCCAAGTGGAACGGGAGCTCCTTATCCTTGTAGCGCAGGCGCCAGCAGCGGTTCTTCGGCTGCAGCGGCCGGTCGATCTGACGGGCATGGCGGTACGCCGCCAGCTCACCCCCGACCAGGTCCTTCAGATCCTGCTGGGAATGCGTATCGCGTGACAGGCCTTCTCGAAGCTTGCAGGTGAAGTCCAAGTCGTACTCGTCGTCGTCGTTGATCGGCCGGATCGCGGTACCGAGTGCGAAAGACCCCTGCACGAAGACATGGGCGTCGTGTCGGGCCAGCGTGGATTCAGGGCGCGCGATCCACTGTCCGAGATCCTTATAGCGGCTTTCTGCCTGCTCGTAGGCATGAGCGGGCAGATCGATGTCCTTGAGCAGGACTTCTAGGCGCGAGTTCGGGGCACGGGTGTCCATCACAATCACCTCAACGTTCGATCAGGGGCAGAGAAAGGGCCGGATGAAAGGCGCCGTGGCCTTTGTCCGCGTCGTACACATGGAAGGGGAAACTGACCTTTGGCTTGACCGCGATGCCGAAGGCCATCGCAAGCGAGGCGGGCATCGCAGGAAACACATGGATCGGCGCGGTCTTCGGCAACTGGGTTTCCAGTTGCGCCACCACGCTAGCGACCGTGGCGCGAAACGCATCGATCGTCGCGGGCCCCTGGACGAGATCCAGCCGCGGTTGGTCGACGGTGACGTGAATCACTGAGGGTTGATCGTGGTTGAGGGCAGTGCAGATGCGCTCGGGTTCGATCACGCCGGACAGCGAGAACACTAGGACAACCGGACCATCCCAGTGCGTCGGCCATTTGATGTCGAAGACACAGGCCGGTGCATCCTTGTCGGGGAACTGCCAGCTCTGCGCGTGGCGGTCCCACTGGAACGGGTACAGCTCACTGGAGTGGCCGAGCGCGAATCCCATCACCATCAGCGCCGGCATGTCGGCAAGACCGAACAAGGCAATTGCGCGATCGGAGTCAGGGCGCGCTTGCAGCATCCGCACCTTCTGGCGGATGGCAGTCAGTATGTGCAGCCAGTACTCCGCACTCTGCGGCTCGTAGCCACTGGCATCAACGTCGACCTCGACCGGCCGCTCAGTCAATACCAGCCCGCGCTGAACCGCGGCCTTCAGGGCGCTGGTCGCATCCCCGGCCATGATCTGGCGCCCGATAACCCCACGAAAGTGCAGCCCGAGCACCTTGCGGCCATGGCTGTGCTGGCCGGCGACGCGCACCGCGGCCTCGTGCTGTTGTTTCCACTGCGCCAGCAGGGCTTCGGGGTAGTGCTCTTCCCAACCAGGCTTATCGACCACGGCGTGGTGTGTGGGGCAGAACAGAATCAGGTTGTCGGAATCGTCCGACAGCGGGTGAGAGCGCCGCGCATCGCCACGCGGTCCGTCGGCACTGGCGGCAACATTGTGGGCGAGCTCACCGAATCCACTCGGCGTCAGGTAGAGGGGATCCTGATACAGCACCGCGCCGCAGCCCGGCCACGCGCATACGCCGGCACCGCGGGCCCACACCTCTCGTTGCGTCGCCGGTGAGACCGCCTTGCCGCGCGTCGATTTCCCAGCCGCCTTGCCCATCTGTCATCCCCCAAAAGGTGGTTGCGTGTCCGATCGTGCTCGCCCGATGTCGCACACGCTGCGACAAAACCCCAAGGACTAGACACTGAATGCGACGCTTACCCATCCATCTTGTGGCGCGTGACACTGTTTCAAGGGGGCCACTTGACCGACAACCAGTCCTGGAGAGCGAGAGCGACCCGATCGAGCACCGGCTTGTCCGGCGTCGAGGTGGCCGTAACGCCGGCTAGCTGCGTCTTGCTGTGCTCCAGCCGGTACATATAGCCCGCCTCGCCAATCCGGCGCAGGTCGCGAAGGTCCGCGGCGGCGATCTCGCTGCGCCGGCGCCCGCCGCTGGCAAATCCGAAGCAGAGTAGGGCGCGGTCGCGCAGGCCTTCCAGGCTGTCGTCACAGGTGGCCAGCATAGCTGCTGATGTCAAATCGAAACCCAAGCGGCCGACCCGATTGGCGCGAACTGGGGTCGAATTTGAAGCAAATTTGGCCCCAGTCGCGCCTCACGAGCTACTCCAGATTCGCAGCGCTCAACATCTGGCTGCCTTTGGGGTCAGGTAGAAGCTAGAAGCCCTGCCTTTAGCGGACGATCCGGATCCAGCGCGTACGTGGTCCGACCTGTCAGGCCGTCGAACACCTTCGGATTGGCATCGATAGCAAGCTCGCAGAGCAGCTAAGGCCAATGAGGCTCCTCGTCGCGGTGTCCCCAGCTAGCCGGGGACTTACTGGATCGGATCCAACCAACGTTGCTACTCCTTGGATCTAGCCCGAGTCGGCCCAAATTCGTGCACGTATCGTTCGTGCATGCTGCCACAGAACGAGGAAGTAGCACTTGTACCTGGCAGGATCGCCTCCAAAGGGCGAACCGAATCGCCTGAGCTCCCTAAGAGCGCTACTTACTTGATAGGGGCGCCGCCTTCAGACCTTCTTTGCAATGGCAACCTAAAAATCTCTGCGATGAACACCAGAGCCGCAGCCATTGCCACGTAGAGCCAACGAAGGCCGCGACCGACTGATACGAAATTTCGCATAATGTATATTATGTTCAAAGCACCATGGCAGCCACCAGCTCCCAGCCCCGCGACCCTGGCAACTCGACTAGGCTCACCGCGGGCAGCCCGGCAAGCATGCCTCTTAACCAGGGCCACACGCTCTCAAGCCAAGCTCCCAGCGCACAAACAGCCAGATCGACCAAGGCCTGATCCGCTCGCATCCATCACCCACAAAGCTCCCGCCGCCACGCTTCACCAGATCTTGAATTCTGAGGCCCAACCTGGCCCTCAGACCTGTAGATTTCGCCTTTCATCAAGGCCCATCGTGACGCGTCACGTTAATTGGCGCCGCCAGCCCCATCCACCACGCCAAAGTACTCACGAATCAGCGTCTTGTTCTCAAAGAACGCATCCAGCACTACATACAAGAAGTAGTTCCCGCCAATCTTGTGGTCCAAGGGAATGCTGGCGCCATCGATCTTGAACGTCTTGTACTTGGCGCTTCCTTTGACGCTCGCATCATGCCGCCGGCGTGCGTGGTCGGCTTCCGAGTACAGAATGAACTCGTGATCGATGTGGTCGATGACTTCCTGGCCCGCAGCGCCAGAGAACTGCAGATGCACCACCTGCGTTACCACCTGGCCATCCAGCACAGGCAGATCCGCACGCAGCTCTTCGAAGGTCACGCTGCGCGGGTTCTGTTCGACCTTGATCCACAACGCATCGTCATAGCAGCTGTCGCTGTAGAACTTCGACATCGATGGGGCCCGCAGGTCAGCCAGGTGGAACGTCTTGCCGAACTCAAGCTCCTCAAAACTGGGGCGTACATCCGACGCCGAATTGATGGCAAAGGCGATATGCGGAACCCGGCCCGCATCCCGCAGCGACTCGATCGCAGACAGCGCCGACCGGGGTACTTCGATTCCGAAATAGAGGCCATAGCCCTCATGCTTGAGCGCTTGAATGTAACGCTCGTTCACGATGCTCAACTCGCTGCCGAGCGAAAGCAGCTGGTATTTGTCGAACTGCGGGTCTGTCTTTGCAAGGTCCACGCCCTTGCCTGCATAGATGCCGGCCAGATCGCTGGCGAACGGTGCATGGAAGCGTTCAAGCAGCCCTCGCCTGCCCAGGTACTCCTCGTAAAGCAGCGCGCCGATCTCGAACAGGTGCGAATATTGCTTCACATAGGCGCCTGCATCCTCGCCGGGCTGGCGCTGCTCGCAGCGCTCGGCACGCAGCTCGCGCACGCCAGGCCAAAGCGCATCGCCCATGGCCAGGAATGCATCCAGAGAATCGACGTTGGGCCGGGCATCCAGGGCGGCAAGCTTTACCTCCTCGATATGGCAGGAATGGCCGGCCGCCCTTGCGTCCTGCATGGCCTCATTCAACTGGCGGCGCTCGCGCTCCAGTTGCTGCTTATACGCCGCAACCACCCGACCCTCCAACAGGCCATCGGCACGCGCCGTCTCTAGCGCCGGGAACAGGCCCTGCAGCAACAACGGAGAGCGTGTGCCGAACAACTCATCAAGGATGTACAGCGTGCCGGCATCATCCAGGGGGCGCACCACGTCGGCGTCGCGAATGGCGGAAAAACAAGTATCCATGTGTGATGCATTCCTTGCGGGCGCGTCCCGGCAGAAGATAGACGCAACAGACTACCTCTCCACTATTGCCCTGTGCTGGATCCGACAGAAAGCTGCAACGCTTCCTAGTGCTGCCCTAGGAATAATCGCAAAATTCGAACGTTTTCGATGCACGGTGCGGCAGTAGCAGCAGAATGGACGCCACGCCCTTGGGCGCCGACACCCCTACGCGCATGAATGGATATCCTGCACCGCGCCGGCTCCGGCTGGCCCTGCTCGACGACCACGACGTCGTGCGCCGCGGCACCGCCTTCCATCTTGGCAAGGATGCCCGCTTTGAAATCGTCGCCAGCCACAGCAGGAGCGAGACGTTCCTGCTGGCGCTGCAGCATTGCCGCGCCGATGTCGCCATCATCGACATCGCGCTGGCACGCGACGATGTCAGCGGCGTCACGCTGGTGCAACAGCTGCGCGGAGCGCTGCCGCAGGTCACCCTGCTCGGTTTCGCCGGGCAGAACTCGGTGGCCATCATCAATCAGCTGCTGGATGCAGGCATCAGCGGGTTCGTTGGCAAGGCCGAGCCATTGGCCGAGCTTTCCGACGCGGTGGTGCGCGTCTACCAGGGGCTCTGCCGCATTCCGCCCTCCTGCAAGCTGCTGAACCCATGCGATGCACTCAGCCGCAATGAACGCGAGGTCATCCAGCTGGTGCTGGAAGGGATGACCATCTCGGAAATTGCACTGCACCGCCACCGCAGCGTCAAGACCGTCAGCACCCAGAAGGTCGCCGCGCTGCGCAAGCTGGGCTTGAGCAACGACGCGGAGATCTTCGCCATGCGCCCGCACCTGCAGGCGCTTTGAGCATGGAGCGGCGCTGTGGCTGGCAGCCCTTGCTGCTGGCACTGCTCATCCTGCTTCCCCAGGATTCGGTGGGCGACACCCAGCGCGGACGCTGGGGGCCGGGCAGCGACGTACGCGTTGCCACCGGCCCCACGCTGCACCCTGCCCCTCAGGACGCACCCCACGCCGATGTGCTGCCGACCCTGGCGCATGGCTATGCGGCACTGGTATCGCGCCATTCCGGCCTGGTCTTCGTGGACACCCCCGTTGCCAGCAGCGCCGCCGGCATGGCCGCGGTCTGCGAAGGCAGGGCCGATCTTGTGCTGGTCCAGGGGGCCGGCAACGCGGTGCACCTGCCCTGCCCCAACCTGGTG
Organism: Stenotrophomonas sp. STEN046; assembly: GCF_056759755.1. NCBI lineage: Bacteria > Pseudomonadati > Pseudomonadota > Gammaproteobacteria > Lysobacterales > Lysobacteraceae > Stenotrophomonas > Stenotrophomonas sp. STEN046. The sequence continues at coordinate 111,607 of NZ_JBRRDR010000001.1, read as the reverse complement.
GCGTCGCGCAGCTTTCATGGCGGCACCAGCGTACTGGTCGGGCGCGCCGGGGAGCGCCTGCCGTCGACAGCCTCCGACCTGGACGCGCTGTTGGTGGCCGCGGTTGAAGGGGGCCCGTATCCGCCCTGGCTGGCCGAGCATCATCCTGGTGCGCGCGTGCTGCCCATGCCCAACCTGCAGGCAACGTTGACCGCGGTGCAGGAAGGTGTCGCTGACGTGGCCATCGGCCTGGAATCGCCTACGCGCGCGCAGTTCAGGCGCCACTTCGCACATAGCCTGCGGCTGCAGGCGCTCGACGCGCGCTTTCCCACCCAGCTGCACCTGCTGGCCCGACGCGAAGACAAAGCGCTGCTGGAGCGCATCGAAACTGCCCTGGCCGAGATCACGGTCGAGGAGCACGCGGCCCTGCTGCAGCGCTGGACAGGACAGGCATTGCCCGCTGCGATCGATCAGGTCTTCGGCGGATGGATGGCACGCGCTGCGCCCTGGCTGATAGCTGTCGCAATCACGCTTGTGCTGGCCGCGCTGCTGGCGGCATGCCTGCTGCGCAGCGGATGGGGGCGTGAGCGCAACGCCGCGCAGGCCGCCGGCATGATCAGCCACGAAGTGCGCAATTCGGCGCAGGCCGTGCTGGCCTCGATCGACCTGCTGGGTCAATCGCCGCTTCCCGCCGGGCCGCGCGAGCTGGTGACGGCCGCCGAAAATGCCAGCCAGACGCTGCGCCGGCTGCTTGACCGTACGTTGGACTTTTCTCGCCTGGCCAGCGGCACCTTCCGCCCACAGCTGCAACCCTGCGATGTGCCTGCGCTCTGCGCACAGGCGCTTGCAGCCGTCGCACCGCAGGCGCAGCGCAAGGCGCTCAGCCTTGAATTCGGTGCGCCGGATGCACCGTTCCCCATCGTGTCGACAGATGCGGACTGCCTGCGCCAACTGCTCGACAACCTGCTTGGCAACGCCATCAAGTTCACGGATGTGGGGGGTGTCGAGCTGCGGCTGCAACTGGAAGAACGGTCAAAGGCCACGTCCCTGCTGATCGAAGTCATCGACAGTGGCATCGGCATCGCGCCCACGCAGATGCATGCGCTGTTCGAACCGTTCCGGCAGGCCGAAGGCGGTAAACAGCGCGGCGGCAGCGGGCTGGGCCTGTCAATCTGCAGGGAGCTGGCCACCGCCCTGGGTGGCACACTGAACGCGCACAGCGTTCATGGCCGCGGCAGCCGCTTCATTCTGCGCCTGCCGGTGCAGCGCGCCCGGCCTGAGGCCGTTGACGGAGCCGTCGACGACAGGCATCCGCTTGAGGGCCTGCGCATCCTGCTGGTCGAAGACCATGACCTCAACCGCCAGATGATCGCCGCACAGCTGCGACACTGGGGTGCGACCGTATGCGCGGCCGCCGATGCCGCCACTGCGCTGGAACTGCAGCACGGCGCGCTGTGCCCGGTGATTCTGCTGGATATCGGCCTGCCGGGCATCGATGGCTATGGCCTTGCCCGTCAGCTGCGCCAGCGCGAGGCAGACGGTGCGCCGCGTGCGCTGCTGCTTGCGCTATCGGCCTTTACCGGCGACAGCCACGCATTGCGCTGCCGCGCTGCCGGCATCGACGCTGTGCTGGTCAAGCCGCTGCAGATCGATGCGCTGCTGGCCGCACTGGGCCTCACCCGGCTATCGGGCAGCCCCCTGCACGACGTGGACCAGGAGCTGGCCGACGCCTACGAAGCGGATATCGACAAGGAGTTGCAGTACCTGCTGGAGGCGATCGACCAGTGCGATGCCGAAGCACTGCAGTACCACGCCCATCGCCTGCAGGGCGTACTGCAGATGCGTGGCGCAGGCGACATTGATGCATTGGCGGGCGAACTGGAGGCAATGGCCAAGGCCACCACCCCCGTCTGGGACGATGTGCGTCGCCTGTTGCAGGCCGCACTCGCCCAGCGTGGCTCCCGGACTGCGGAAGCCACGCCACGGCCTTGAATCAGGCGACGGTACGACCTGCCTGGCGGCGGGTCAGGTCGTTGAAACGACCCAGCGACATCAGGTGCTGGTGGATCAGCGCCAGCCAGCCGTTACGGTGCCACTCGACAACCTTCGCTTCCGGCAGCGCGACGAACTTCTCCACGTCCACCACGAAGAAGCCATTGAGGTTGAACTCGCGGCCATCGGGCAGGCGCACGGTGGCGTTGCGCTCGACCAGCAGGTCGCTGTCGACCAGCGCCTTGGAAAACGCCTGGGTCTGTTCGTGTTCGCGGGTGAACTGGCCGCAGAACTCAAGCGCCTGCTGCACCATGTCGGTGGCCTTGCCGTCGGCGAACAGCGGCTGGCCTTCTTCACCGCCACGGACGATGCGCGGGCTCTCTTCATCGATGCCGAGCAGGAAGTCATTGTCCGCGCCGGTATCGATGAAGATGAAGGGATGGCGGCGCAGGTAGGCCGGGATGTAGGTCTCGTCGTCCCACAGGCCATCGGTGATGAACAGGTTTTCGGTGGTCACGCCCACCGCGGCCATCGGCACCGCCGTCGGGCCAGCGAACAGGATCGGGAAGTGGTGCAGCGCCAGCGAGAACTCGCCCAGCACCAGCGGAATGGAGTTGCTGCTGGCGGCAAATTCAAGCTTGCCCGGCAGGATGCGCAGGTCAGCGTGCAGATCGGCCTGCAGCGGCACCGGACGGGTGTAGAAGAGGGGCGCGTTGTTCGGCGCAGCTTCGGTGGTGGTGTCGCTGGTGGTGGTCATCATGAAAACCGTATCGATCATGCGCGCCTGCCATCCCGGGCGCGCCAGCGGGAACAACCTGAATCCCGCATTATCAACAAGGTGGGTGACAACAACCACCCCGGCGCAGCTTTATTTCAGCTGCAGTGGATAGCGCTGCCACAGCACATGGACCAGGAACCCGGCCAGTTCGGTATCGCGCGCACTCACTGCGGCACGGATCTTGTCCAGCAGGACCATGTCACTGCAATGCCGCACATCGGCATGATTGGCCTGCCCTGCCCGCCGTGCCCGGTAACGCGCAGCCCGCTGCGCATCGCTCATTGCGTACCCGAACTTGGGCGGCCGACCGCGCTTGCGCGGCAGGGTCAGCTCCAGGGTTCCGGGGTCATTGTCATCACGCATGGGCAGGGTGCGGGCGGCGGAAAGCAACGGGGGGTGCGCAATTTATCGTGAGGCATCACTTTAATCCAGCTTTTTCTGCAGTTTTGTTGCAATGCAGTGCAACAAAGCGCGCCCACAAAAAAAGGGAGCCCGCGAACGGGCTCCCCTGCGCTGTTCCACTATGCACTGCGCACCGGCTCGTAACCATGCAGCTGCGCCTCGCTACTGGCCCGTCCCTGGCTGAGCGAGCGCAGCGCGGTGGTGTAGCCCACCAACTGCGCCAGCGGTGCGAAGCCGCTCACTTCGGCGCGACCCTCCTGGTCATCGATGCGGGCAATGCGGCCATGGCGACGGTTGAGATCGCCCACCACGTCACCCACCGACGCCGACGGCGAATGCACCGTCACCGCCATCACCGGCTCCAGCAGCTGCGTACCCCCCGTGGCCAGCGCCGCCTTGATCGCCTCGCTACCGGCGCGGTGGAATGCCATCTCCGAAGAGTCCTTGGCATGGGTCTGTCCATCGACCAGGCTGATTTCAATGCCGACCACCGGATGCCCCTGCGGGCCTTCCGACAGCGTGGCACGCACGCCTTTTTCCACCGCGGCGATGAAGCCACGCGGGATAACGCCACCGACGATGCGATCGTTGAACACGACTTGATCGTCATCGCGCGGCGCCACGTCCAGCACCACATGCGCGAACTGGCCCTGGCCACCACTCTGCTTGACCACCCGGCCCACCGCGCCTTCAACGGCGCGCAGCGGCGTTTCCTGGTAGGCCACGCGCGGCGCACCAATGCCCACGTCCACCTTCCACTCACTGCGCAGGCGCTCCACCATCACCTCCAGGTGCAGCTCGCCCATGCCCCAGATGAGGGTCTCGCCACTGTCGCGCTCGGTTTCAACGCGGAACGACGGGTCCTCCTGGGCCAGGCTTGCCAGGCCCTGCGCGATGCGGATCAGGTCAGCCGCGCGCGCCGCTTCCAGCCGCCACGCCAGCACCGGTGCCTGCGCCTGGATGCTCTCCAGCCGCAGCGGCTGCCCTCGCCCGCTCAGCGTTTCACCGCTGATGGCATCCTTCCAGCCCAGCACCGCGACGATGTCACCGGCCACGGCCTGCTCGATGTCGTGGGTCTGCTCGGCCTGTACCCGCACCAGCCGGCTGACACGCCGTCCCTGCGGGTGCAGCGAACTGGCCACGCTGTCGCCTACCTTCAAGGTGCCCGAGTACAACCGCACAAAGCTCAACGCACCGTGCTGCTGGTGGGTGATCTTGAACAGCAGGCCCGCCAGCGGACCCGCCGGATCCGGCGGAAGCAGTACCTGGCCATCATCGCTTTCGGCGCTCACGGCAGGACGATCCAGCGGCGATGGCAGGTAATCGACCACTGCATCCAGCAGCGTTTCGATACCCTTGTCCTTGAACGCTGCACCGGCAAGCACAGGCACGCCGGCACCGGCCAGGGTCGCGCGGCGGATCGCTGCACGCAGCATTTCCGCGTCCACCGCCCGCCCTTCCAGCCAGGCATCGGCCAGCGTTTCGTCGTGGTCGGCCACCGCCTGCACCAGCGCCGCCCGCTGCGGGCCCCACTGGGCGTGCTCATCATCGCTCCATGGGGTCACCGTCGCCACGCCGCCGTCCTGCCACCGCAGCACGCGCTGGTCGACCAGGTCGACCCAGCCGTTGAAGTCGCTTTCGCTGCCCAAGGGCACGCCCAGCGCCCACGGTCGCGCCCGCAGGGTGTCCTGCAGCTGCTGCAGCACGCGCTCGAAGGACGCACCGATGCGGTCCATCTTGTTGACGAAGGCGATCAGCGGCACACCATGCCGGCGCGCCTGGCGCCACACGGTTTCCGACTGAGGCTGCACGCCGTCCACTGCCGAGAACACGGCTACGGCACCGTCGAGCACACGCAGCGAGCGCTCGACTTCGATGGCGAAGTCGATGTGGCCGGGTGTGTCGATCAGGGTCAGCCGATGCGGCGGCAGGTTGCGCGGCGCCCACTGCGCCTGCACGGCGGCAGCGCCGATGGTGATGCCGCGTTCGCGCTCGATCGCCGAAAAGTCGGTGGTCGCGTTGCCGTCGTGGACTTCGCCGACGCGATGGATCTCGCCGCTCTTCCACAGCAGGCGTTCGGTCAACGTGGTTTTGCCAGCGTCGATGTGGGCAATGATGCCGAGGTTGCGGCGAAGGGAGAGAGTCTGGGTGTTCATGGAATAGGTTCCTGCAAGGCCAACTTCGAGGGCCGCACACCCCGGTTGGCAACAGGGTGCGCGGCTAGCGTTCGGTCTCGGCGATCTGGTGCATGGCACGTTCTCCTTGCGGTGCAGCGGGTTGAGGAATGGGGGACGGAAACGAAAAGAGCGCCCCGGAGGGCGCTCTGTGGATGGTCCATCGGTGGCCGATCAACGGCCCCGTGGCACTCCAGGCAGACACGCCCGTTCCGCGCTTGCGCGGGTCAGGGTGAAAAACTTCAGGAGCGGCATCCGGTTCATGGGGCGCATTCTAGACCTGCCAATCTGGCGCGCAAGTGAATATTGCGCACATGAATGGAACGATGAGCGCCACTGGAGCCACCCCACGGGTGGCTGCGGCCCAGACCGTCATGAAACCTACTTGCAGCCGTGCAGGCGGCGCGCTTCGCCCACCGTGGCGCCCTGTGCATCGACGGTCGACACCCAGCCCTTCAGCGACATCGCCGGATCGTTGCCAGGCTGGCGCGGCGTGCCATGGATCACCAGCTCGGTCCAGCTGCCCACCGGCGCCAGCTCGGCCAACCGCGCGGCCTGGTCATCGTCGGTACTGAAGGTGTCGTCCGGCGTGGAGGGCTTGGCCTTGTTCACCGTCGCGGTCTTGAGCGCACGCACCCGCACCGCGCCATCGGGCAGGCGCTGGCTGGTCACTTCGTAGCGTTCCACGCCATAGGCCCACGAGTGTTCGCCGGTGCTGCGCCGTTCGCTGCCGTCGTCGGCGTATTCGATCGTCTCGCCGGTGACCCCGGCCAGTGTGGCGATACCTCCGATTCCGGCCATCATCGCCTCATAAGCAACCATCTGCCGCTGTTCGGCGGTCAGCTTGCCCGCCTCCGGCTTCATGCCGGGCAGGTTCAGGTACGCAGCTTTCCGGCACAGCAGCAGCACGCGCTGGTTGTCCCACCCCATCATGATTTCGCCATTGGCGAAGTACTGGGTGGTGAAGGTGGTCACCGCAGCGCCCGGCCCCTTCGAGTAGCGGGTCTCGATGCTGGCAGCGTTCTCGGCTGCATCCTCCAGCGACAGTGTGCCGGCGTGGGCACTGCCCGCCAGGGCGATCAACGAAACAGACAGCGCACAGCGGCGAACGACAGGGCTCATGGGGGTCAATCCTTTGAAAATGCGAACCGCCAATGATAAAGCCTTGTGCAACGGCAGGCTTTACCCGATCGGGTTGCCATCATCCATCGCCAGCGCGGATGTACCTACGGCGCGTCGATGTCGAAAGAGAACCGGTGCTCGACGAACCCGCCGACATCCTTCCCTTCGCGTTGCGCAGGCACGTAGCACCAGTCCCACACCCGTTCTGCGGCCGCCGCATCCTGCGCTGGGTCACCGCTGGACTGCACGACCTGCACCGATTGCAGTTTGCCTGCCGCATCCACCTGCATCTGCAGCACAGCCGTTCCACCCACACGTTGGCCAGGCGGGTAGTCCAGGGGGTTCAGCAGGACCGAGAAGAATGAGATCGACGGTTGCGCGGACCGCGTCGACTTCGCAGAGCATGCATCGCGCGCATCGAACCGCTTCCCACGCTTTGCCACAATCCGCTTCAGCGCTTCCTCCGCCTTGTTCGCACATGCCTCTGCTTGGTTCGTCAACTTGCTGCGACACACCGGCTTGGCGACGCGCTCCCGATCAAGCTGCGGCGTACAGCCCGCCAGCGCGGGCAGGCAAGCCATCACGGCCAGCAGGGAAAGGGATTTCATCGTCGCAGCCGCAGCAACCAAGGGCATAACAGGATTTCATCCCCCGCTGCACCGCTCCATACAACTTGTCTGAAACGTGCATTGCCAAGCGGCTCACCGAACATCGGGCGAGCATTGCCAGGCGCATCCTGCGGGCTGCTGGATGCAGTCGCCGTCAGCAGCCCGCTTGGCGCTACGTCACCACCACCAGCGGTACACGCCGCCGCGGGTGCTGCAGCACCACCACATCCTGCTGATAGACCCGCTGCAGGTTGTCCTCGGTCAGCACCTGCGCCGGCGTGCCATCGGCGGCCACCCTGCCCTGTTCCAGCAGCACGATGCGATCGGCGTAGCCCGCCGCCAGGTTCAGGTCATGCAGCACCACGATCACGCAGGCGCCGGCTTCTGCACACGCGCGCACGCTGCGCAGCGTGCGTTCCTGGTGCCGCAGGTCCAGCGCGGCGGTGGGTTCGTCCAGCAGGATCAGCGGCGTGTCCTGGGTCAGCACGCGGGCGAAGGTGGTGCGCGCCGACTCACCGCCGGACAGCTGCTGCACTTCGCGCAGGCGCAGCGCCTGCAGTTCGGCCGCGTCGATCGCACGCTCCACCTGCGCATCATCCACCGCCGGATCCGGTGGGTGCGGCAGGCGCCCCATGGCCACCACTTCTTCCACACTGAAGGCGAAACGCACGCCGTGCTCCTGCGGCATCACCGCGCGCTCGCGGGCCAGTGGACCTGCGCGGTAGTCACGCAGCGGCCGCCCGTGCAGATGCACCTCGCCGTCGTCGGCACGCAGATCGCCTGCGGCCACGCCCAGCAGTGTCGATTTGCCCGCACCATTGGGCCCGACCAATGCAGTGACCGTGCCGGGTTCGAAGGCCAGGGTGATGCCATGTAGAATCTCGCGCTGTTGCCGGCGCACCACCACCGCGTGCAGTTGCAGGAATGCGCTCATGCGGCGGCCTTGCGGCGCTGCTGCAGCACCAGCCACAGGAAGAACGGCGCACCCAGCGCGGCCGAGAACAGCCCCAACGGAATTTCGGCGGGCGGGTCGAGCGTGCGTGCGGCGGTGTCGGCCACCACGATCAGCAGCGCACCGAGCAGGCCGGACAGCGGCAGCAGCCAGCGATGCCCCGGGCCGACCAGCAGCCGCGCCACGTGCGGCACCACCAGCCCGACGAAGCTGATGGAGCCGGCGAACGCCACCGCCGCCCCGACCAGCAGCGCACTGAACGCCACCAGCCGGCGCCGCGTGCGGGCCACATCCAACCCCAGGTGCTGCGCCTGGCGCTCACCCAGCGCCAGCATGTCCAGCGGCGTGGCCAGACGCTGCAGCGCCAGCGCGCCCACGGCGAACAGCGGCGCCACGGCGGCCACATCGGCCCAGTTGGCGCGCGCCAGTGAACCCATCTGCCAGAACACCAGCGACTGCAGCTCGCTTTCGTTGGCGATGTAGGTCAGAAAGCCGATCAGCGCCGAACAGAACGCCGCCATCGCAATGCCGACCAGCAGCAGCGTCGCATTACCGCTGCCCTTGCCCGGCCGCGCCAATGCGTAGGTCAGGCCGATGGCTGCTGCGCCACCGCCGAATGCGGCCACCGGCACCAGCCAGCCGGCGGCACCGGCAGCGCCCAGCACGATGGCCGCGACGGCCCCCAGTGCGGCACCCTGGCTGACGCCCACGATGCCGGGGTCGGCCAGTGGATTGCCGAACAACCCCTGCAGGCTGGCACCGGCCATCGCCAGCGCGGCGCCGACCATGGCCCCCAGCAGCGCACGCGGAATGCGCAGCTGCCAGACCACGGCCAGATCACGGCTGCTGACCGACTGCGGGTCGAGCAGGCCCAGCTTCACGCCAAGGGCCTGCAGCACTTCCAGCGGTGGCAGGCGCAACGGACCCACCGCGAAGGACGCCAGCACCGCGCCCAGCAGTGCGACCAGTGCGATCAACAGCATCGTCCGCCCACGACGGCGGCGGCGATCAGCAGGACTCATGCCTTCGGCAACGTCGCCAGTGCCTTGGCCAGCGCCAGCGCGCCTGCGCCCGAGCCGATGCTGGCGTACTTCAGCTGTGCATCCGGCATCACCCAGACCCTGTTGGCCTGACCGGCCGGGGTCTGTTTCAAGGTCGGATAGGCCTTCCACAGGCCCTCGGCGCCACCGAACAACTGCAGGTCATGCTCGGTCACCAGGATCACCTCCGGTGCCGCCGCAACCACGCCTTCGTTGCTCAGCTGCGAATAATTGGCCACGCCGGCTTCGGTGCCGATGTTGAGGCCACCGGCCAGCGCGATCAGCTTGGCCGATGCGCTGTCGGCGCCGGCCACGGTCGGCGCGCCACCGGCACCGGTTGCCGACACGTGGATCACCCGCGGCGCATGGCCCAGCCCCTTGCCGATCGCCGCCGCCTCATCCAGCTGGCGCTGCACCTGCGTGGCCAGGGTCTGGCCGGCGTCGGCAACACCCAGCACCGCCGCGATCTTGCGCACCTTGTCCGGCGCCGCCTGCAGATCATCGATCACCACCGCAGGCTCGCCCACTTCGCGCAGCTTCTTTGCCAGTTCGGTGTGGCGACGCAGGCTGTTGCCGATGAACAACGACCCCTGCAGGCTCAGCACGCCTTCCACGCCGGTGGTGCGGTTGAACAGGAACTGGTGCGGCGCCGCCAGGCCGGCCGCGGTGGTGGTATTGGTCGGTGCGGCGAACACCTGCTTGCCCAGCCCCAGCGCTTCGATCACCGCGATGATGTCGTCGCCGCCGGCAATGATCCGGCTGGTGTCATCCACCTCGACACCGGCGCCATCGTCGGACTGCACCTTGGTCGGCAGCACGGCCTGCTGCCCCGGCAGGGTCGGCACGTCCGTGCCTGCCACCCGCTGCCAGCCTGCGGGCAGTGCCCCGGCCTCGGCGGTGGCGGCAGCCGGTGCTGCTGCGCCTGGGTTGCCGGCAGACGGCGGCGCTTTATCACCACAGGCGGCCAGCACCAGTGAAACGGCAATCGGGAGCGCACACAGGCGCAGACGAGAAGCGATGTTCATGCGGGTTCTCCTTGCTGGCAGGGCGGCAGCGATGCCGCCCTGCCCTGTGGCTTACGGCTGGCGCAGACTGATACGGGTGATGCGGTCGCCCTTGGGGTCTTCGGCGCCGCGCGACTTGTTGACGGCAAACACGTTGCCCTTGCCATCGGCACGCACGTGGTTCGGGAAGGTGCCGCCATCCAGGTTGCCGACGATCCTGCCATCACGATCCACTGCGGTGACCGTGCCGGCGCCGCGATTGGTGACGTAGGCCAGGCCACTCTTGGCGTCGAAGGCCACGTTCAGCGCACCGGCGCCGACCGGCACATCGTGCACAACCTTGCCGCTGGCCACATCGACGATCAGCAGGTTGTCGGTGCCCTGCGAGGCCACGTACAGGCGATTGCGCGCCGCATCGAAGGCCACGCCCGAGGCGCTGATGGAATTGCCCAGATCGATCACCTTGTCGACCTTGCCGCTGGCCACATCGATCACCGCCGCTTCCGGCGTGCCGATGCTGACGGTGAACAGCTTGCCGCTGGCTTCATCCAGCACCAGGCTCATCGGCACGAACTTTTCATCGTCCACGCCCGAGGCCAGGGTGATCGGCTCCAGCGCTTTCAGCGTCTTTGCATCGAACACCGACAGGTGGTCTTCACCGGCAGCCGAGGCGAACACCTTGCCATGCTTGCTGTCGACCACGACGTCGCGTGCGTGCGGCACGGCGCCCACCGGGAACTGGTGCACCAGCGACAGATCGGCCTGGCGGTATACGGCCACGGTGTCCTGGCGGGTATTGCTGACCCAGACATTGCCGTTGGCATCATCCACGCCCACGCCATAGACCGCGAAGACCGCACCATTGGTGCTGCCCGGCACCTGCGCCGGCGTGATGGCCTTGGTCACCTTCAGCGACTTCGGGTCCAGCTTCAGCAACTGCGACTGGGTCACCGGCGGGCGGCCCACGGCCGAGGTGACGAACACCGAATTGCTGGCGGCGCTGTAGGCCGACTGGTACAGGCCCGGCACCAGCTTGCTGGACTGGGTGGCGAACTGCGCCTGGCCCGACAGCGGAACCTGCGGCGACACCCGCAGCTTCAATACGGTCGCGGCGGCCGGCTGGCTCGCGCGCACCACCACCGGGTGGGTGCCCGGCACGGCGTCGGCCGGAATCGCCAGCTGGGTCTTGAAGTTGCCATCGGCATCGACCACCACCGGCTGTGCGTTGAGCACGCTGTCGCCACGCAGCAGGCTGACCTGCTGGCCCGGCACGAAACCACGGCCGGTGACATCGGCGGTGCTGCCGGGCACCACGTTCTCACCACGTGAGACAACCTGGCCCTTGAAGGTGGCGCTGGCGGGCTGGTCGAACACCGGCTGCGCGGTGGCGGTGACCGCCAGCAGCAGGCCGGCTGCCAGAGAGGTAAGACGGAAGGAAGGACGGAACGACATGGAAGGCTCCTTGCACACGTAGGCCGCGCCACGTGGCGCGGGATTCATCGGTTGCCTGGGCCGCTGCACGTCGCAGCACAGCCTGGGTAGTGAGGTCGCACGGCACGGCCGTGCGGAGAGATTCATTCGGCGGCGTTGTCACTGCCATTGGGCGCGCCGTCGCCCGCACTGCGGTCGGTCACGCCATACAGTTCGTGCAGTGCCGCATGGAAGGATGCCGGCAGCATCGGCCCATGGCCGAGCCCAGGGAACTCGCGGTAGCGCACGGTCAGCCCCTGCACCTTGCCCAGGCGTTCGGACAGCTGCATCGCCGCATCCGGCGTGGCGCCGCCAATGCGGCGCAGGTGCGCGACCACACGCGGGTTGCTCATGTCGCGCTTGCCGCGATCGCCCACGCGTTCGGCACCCCCCAGCATCAGCCAGACCTTGGCCGGCTGCCCGTGCAGGTTCTGCACGAACTGCTGTTCCGGATCGCCCAGCGCGGCGCCCTGGCTCCACCACAACGACGGGCTGGCGGCCAGGAAGTACTGGAAGGCTGCCGGACGCGCGTACAACGCATTGAGCACGAACAGGCCGCCCAGCGAATGGCCCCACAGCGCCTGCTGCTGCTGATCGATGCGGGCGCGGCGCTCGACTTCCGGCTTGATGCGGCGCTCGATCAGATCGAGGAAGGCGTCGGCGCCGCCACCGACGGCCTGGGTGGTACCGCTTTCGTCGTCGGCACGATCGATCCATGCGGTGTAGTCGCGGGTGCGCGCCTTCGAGTCGATGCGCAGGTCGTTGTCATAGCCGATCAGCACCAGCACCGGTGGTGCCTTGCGCGCGGCCAGCTCGGCCAGCAGCGGTTGATCGAGCACCATTGCCACCGCGTTGCCGTCCAGCGCGTACAGCACCGGCGCCGGCGTCTTTGCCGCCTTGGCCGGAATGGCCAGGTTCACCCGCCAGCGACGCTGCTGGTCGGGGCTGTCGATCACGAACGTCTCGAAGCGATAGCTTGCCGCTGCCTCATCGAGCACGGTGTGGCCGATCTTCTGCAGTGGATTGCGCTGCTGCGCATGGGCGTACGAGGTAGCCAGGAGCAGACCCATCATCAGGACGGCCAGGCCGCAGGCCAGCGGGCCACGGCGCGTGGGCAGGACGAAATGCTTCATCAGCGGCGACGGAAGCGGCACACGGCCGCCGGTTCACAAGGGACCGCAGTCTACCTCAAACGCGAATGATTATCACATCGATCAAACGCTACGCTGTGTATCACGCGCGCGGATGCGCTTGCGCCTGAAGCACCCCATCCACTACTTTCCCCAGCCAACGGGGCGCAGGAGCGCCCCGCCCTCGCAGGGCCGCGGATGGGATGGGCAGCAGCGCCATCGCCCGGAGTCCTGCCCCCCTGCTGCACAACCTCCACGGGATTGGATCCTGTGACTGTGAGAAACCTTGAAGCGCACCGCCCTGATCGCACTTTCCCTTGCCCTGCTTGCGCCGTCGGCCGCCCATGCCGCGCAGGATCTGCCCACGCTTTACCAAGCCTATGAAGAAGCCGGCTATTCGACGCTGAGCATGGAACAGCTCAACCAGACGGTGACCTTCACCGCCGTCGCACTGGGTGTTTCCAGCAACCTGCAGGGCGAGCCCTTGATCGAGGCCGGCGATGACCAGGGCCAGGTGCTGGCCCGGCTGACCAGCTCCGATGACCAGCAAGGTGCCAAGCTCAGTGCACTGGAAGAAGGTGCCTCGTTCACCGCCAGCTGCACGCTACAGTTCAGTTCCGGCTCGGACTACCTGTCCTTCGGCGACTGCGCGCTGCAGTAACCGCTCCGGAAGTAGAAACCGCACGTGCAGAAACGACGAAGCCGGCCCAGGGCCGGCTTCGTTGCATTCACTGTGCGACAGCCTCAGGGGCTGGTCGGGACCGGGCCGTACTGATTGTCTTCCGGGGTGCCGGGCAGCAGCGAGAACACCAGGATCACCAGGCCACCCAGCGGCACGAAGGCCAGCAGATACATCCAGCCCGACTGGTTGCAGTCGTGCAGGCGACGCACCGTCACCGCCAGCACCGGCACGAACGTGGCCAGCCAGAACAGGCCGAACAGCACGAATGCGGCCACCATCAGCCAGTCCGTCTGGGTGATGGCAGCCACCACCACCGGAATCATCAACACCACCGAGACCAGGAACAGGAACAACTGGAACATCCAGTACTCCCGCCGGTTGGCGCGGCCATCGAACTGGGCATAGCGTTTCAACGCCAGAGTCATTTCCTGCACGGCATCGTTCCTTGAAGAGAGAAGCCGCGCAGTGTGCCAAACGCATTCATCTGAGGCAATGCTGGCGGTGGCCGGCCTACCTGCCCTTCGCCGCCCGCGCCGCCTCGCGCTCCGCGCGCAGTCGGTCCAGCTTTTCCTTCAACTTGATTTCCAGCCCGCGCGGCACCGGGTTGTAATACACCCGCTCGCCCATCGCATCGGGGAAGCCGGTCTGGTCCAGCGCGATGCCGCCCTCGGCATCATGGTCATACTGGTACTCAGCGCCGTAGCCCAGCTCCTTCATCAGCTTGGTCGGGGCATTGCGCAGGTGCAGCGGCACTTCTTCGGTACCGCTCTCGCGCACATCGGCCTTGGCCTGGTTGAAGGCGGCATAGCCGGCGTTCGACTTGGCGGTACTGGCCAGGTACAGCACCAGCTGGGCGAAGGCGAGCTCGCCTTCCGGGCTGCCCAACCGCTCGTAGATGTCCCACGCTTCCAGCGCCATGCTCTGCGCGCGCGGATCGGCCAGGCCGATATCTTCGATGGCCATGCGGGTCAGCCGGCGTGCCAGATAGGACGGATCGCAGCCGCCGTCGAGCATGCGCGTAAGCCAGTACAGCGCCGCATCGGGATTGGAGCTGCGCACCGATTTGTGCAGCGCCGAGATCTGGTCGTAGAACTGCTCGCCGCCCTTGTCGAAGCGGCGGGTGCGGTCGGCCAGCACCTGGGTGAGGGTCTGCGGGGTGATGCGGCCACCCTCGCCCCCGGCCAGCTCGGCGGCGATCTCCAGCAGGGTCAGCGCACGACGTACGTCGCCGTCGGCGGCCGTGGCGATTTCCAGCAGCAGCTCGGGGGCCACGTCAATGCCCTCCTCGCCCAGGCCGCGCTCGCGATCACCCAGGGCACGTTCCAGTGCCTCGACGATATCGGTGGGCGACACGCCTTCCAGCACGTGCACGCGGCAACGCGACAGCAGCGCCGAGTTCAGTTCGAACGACGGGTTCTCGGTGGTCGCGCCGACGAACAGGATGGTGCCGCGCTCGATGTGCGGCAGGAATGCATCCTGCTGCGCCTTGTTGAAACGGTGCACTTCGTCGACGAACAGCACGGTGCGCCGGCCTTCAGCGAAACGCTGTGCGGCTTCGGCCAGTACCTGGCGCACTTCCGGCAGACCGGACAGCACCGCGGAAATGGCCCGGAACTCGGCGTCGGAATACTCGGCCAGCAGCAGCGCCAGCGTGGTCTTGCCGCAGCCCGGTGGTCCCCACAGGATCATCGAATGCACGCGGCCGGATTCGACCGCACGGCGCAGCGCGCTCTCTGGCGCGAGAAGCCTCTTCTGCCCGACCATTTCGTCGAGCGTTCGCGGGCGCATGCGCTCGGCCAGCGGGCGCATGTGTTCCCGATCGACGCTCAGCAGATCGGGGCCGGGGAAGGAAGTGGAGCGATGTCTTGGCACCCGCTCATTGTACCGCGCCGCCCAGTGGTAGCGCCGGGCCATGCCCGGCGGAGCCCGCGATGTTCGACGATGGGTAGTGCCGGCCGCTGACCGGAAGCCCAGCAATTTGTCGGAAATGGGCCGCAATGGGTATTGCCAATCCGCAGATAAGTTACTGATATAAATACGGCGCGTTCCCGCAGCCCCCTCCGAAGCGAGCAGCGACCGAGAATACGAACCTCAGCCATCCAGGACCCACGCCGTGCGCGATCCCGAATCCAATGTTCTTCAGTTTGTCGCTGGTTGTGCTGTCGACGCGGACATCTACTACTTGGCTGCGAGGATTGGCCCTGGTCACGAATGCTACGACCCGGATCCCGGTCCGCCCTCCCGGATGTTCTTCTATCAGAATCAAACGAGTGAAAAGTGGTTCTACCACGACCTGTCCGATTGGCAGGTTGAGTCCACCGCCTTCATCCCTGAACACCCGGATGGGCGTGCTCGCAGGGTGCTGGCCCTGGACTTTTACGGTCAGCTCGAAGATCTCACTCGAGGGGGCACCACGTGCGAGTACATTTCTCCTGAAGGCGATGACTTCCCCGGGGGCCTGACCCGGATTCGGCAGCTGGGCGAGGATCTGTTCTGCTGCGGCGTACACGGAATGATCTATCACCGTAGCGAAACTGGCTGGAAGCAACTTCCCACCCACTTACCCGCACCCGAACGCGGGAATCTCAAGGACGATCTTGAGTCAATTGATTTCGACAACTGGCTTGCCTGCGTTGGCCATCTGTTCGAACTGGACGGAGTACCACCACTACCAGCTGACCCTGCGGAACGCGACGCAGAGCTTCGGCGAAGATTTGAAGAATCACGCGCCGATCTAGCGCAAATCGGCAAGAATCAAGCGCTCGATCAGCTACTCGCTGATTTGGATCTGGCAAGCGTGAATGACCTTTGCGGAACCGGCTTTACCGATCTCTATGCGATCGGTTCTGACGGCCTGATTGCGCACTGGAATGGCGCGAGCTGGACCATTCCAGAGCAGATCACCTCCGCCGAACTGCTGCATGCATCCAGGACGGATTCGGGCGAACTGTTCCTGGTCGGCACCGAGGCAACAATCGTGACGGGACGGATCAATACGGGTTTCACGCCCATCCTGCATCAGATCAGCCCTGACATCCCGTTCTACTGCGCCTGCCAGTACGGACAATCCATCTACATCGGCCCAGAGAATGGACTCTATCTCTACAGCCCCACCTCTGGAGTGGTTGAACACCTGGAGGCAGGCATTCCTGAAGAACTGGTGGACGCCGCCATTAACGACATCAGTTCCGCCGATGGAGTGCTGTGGGTGCTGACGCCTTGGGATCTGGTCCGCTTCGATGGCTTCCAATGGCAGGTCATTGTTCACCCTGACAACGGATGAGCCAGCCGAAAGCGTGCCAACCAAGGTTGGCACCTACCGGGGCGGATCAGGTCAGATCGCGGTAGCGCCAGGCCATGCCCGGCGATGCAATCAGTTACCGATGACGTCGGTACCCTTCGGCGGGGTGAAGCTGAAGGTACCGGCCGCGAAGCCCGGGTTGCGCTTCCAGCCGCTGAAGGTGATCACGGTGCGCTGGCCCACCGCATCGGTGATTTCCATCTTGGCCAGACCCTGTGCATTGAAGCCCAGCGCGGCGTACTGGAAGCTGGCTTCGGTCTCGCGCTTGGGCGACAGCGAAAGCCACTGCAGGCCATCACGGGCGGCGGCCTCTTCACTCACGTCGTACTGCTGCTCCAGCAGTGCCGGATTGATCAGCGCGGTCAGCGGGCTGTTCTGCTCTTCCTTGCCCTGCTCGCGCACGGTGGCCTGCTCCAGGTCCGGCTCGAACATCCAGACCTTCTTGCCATCGGCCACGATCAGCTGTTCGTGCGGGCGCACGTATTCCCAGCGGAACAGGCGCGGTGCCGACAGCGCCACGCGGCCGCTGGTGGATTCCTTGACCTTGCCACGGCTGTCGAACACCTGCTGGCTGAACTGCCCGTCCAGACCTTTCAGGCCGATGGTGAAGGTCTTCAGGTCATCGCGGGCGCCAGCCCAGGCGCTGCCGGCAGCGGCGCAGGCCACGGCCAGGGTGGTGGTGGCAAGGATACGGCGGAGACGGAAATTCATACGGAAATCCTGTGGGCGCGCGCGCCAGGAAAGATGGGTACCAGTGTGCCCGGAAAAAGATGAATGGGCGATCAGGGCGCCATTATGACGCCCCGCCCGTCCATCGGCGATTCAGCCGCCAACCCCCGGCACCTTGCCGTACAGCACCTGGCCACGGAAACCGCGCCGGACCTCGCGGTACAGGGCCCGGAAGGCCGCGTAATCCTGCGGCTGGCACAGGGCATCGGCGCCGCGCACCGCGTTCTGCTGCAGCCGGTGGTGCACGGTCACTTCCTGGCCCTGCCGGCTCCAATCCACCCGGTACTCACCCGCCGCATTGGCGAAGCGCTGGCTGGCCGGCATCGCAATCACCGGCGCATTGGCCGGGAACTGCAGCCGGTAGGTCTCTTCACGCAGGCTGGCGTAGCAGTAGAACGGCGTTTCGTTGTCCGGCGCCGACGCGGTGGCGTACAGCCCGCGCACCGACTCGCCACCGGGCGGATCGGGCACCGCCATGCCGCCAGCGACGCCGAAGTCCACGTAGTCTTCGGCCTGGAACGCCATGCGGTAGCCGAACGGCCGGGTCAGATCCACCGGCACGCCCTGCAGCTGCAGCTGGCCGCGGCCATCAAAGCCGGATGCCGCCATGATCGATTCTTCCGCCCGCGCCCGGTTCTGTGCATTGAGCTGGGCAAACTGCGCGCGCATGCCGATCTCGGCGTTGTCGCTCAACTGCGGCACGGTCTCACCCTGCAGATTGCCCTGCGCATCGAAGGTGAAACGCACGTCCATCACCGTCGCGTTGCGCTGCGGATCGTTGGCCGGCGTCCGCGCCAGGGTCGCATCGCGGGTATGCAGCACCGGCGCGCCGAGGTCACCATCCGGCAGCTGGCCAAAACGCGCCCACGCACTGGTCGAATCCAGGTAGAGATCGAATTCGGGCACATAGGTGATGGCGTGGTTGAAGCGCCCCAGCAGGGGAATCTTCGGCAGCGTCGGGCCGCCACCGGCACCGATCAGCACCGCCGAACTGGTGATGCCCTTGGCAGCGAGCAGCGCCTCCAGGATGGCCACGTGGTCCTTGCAGTCACCATAGTGATTGTCGAGGATGCTCTGCGCGCTGTTCGGCTCCAGCCCGCCATTGCCCAGGTAGACCGCCACGTATCGGATGTTCTGCGCCACCCAGCGATACAGTGCGTCGGCCTGCGCACGGCGGTCGCTGATGCCTGCGGTCACCTCGTCGGCCAACGCCTGGATCTCCGGCGTCACCTGCGCGGCCTGCCCGGCTTTCAACTGGTAGGCGCGCCCCATCTGTGCCCAGTCGCGGTAGGTGCTGGCCATGATGTTCGGGCCGAACTCCCACACCGCCGCCGACCAGTTCTGCACCTGCATCGGTTCCCGCCGCTGGTAGCGCCAGCGCCATTGCGCCTGGCCGTTCTTCACCACCGGACGGTCACTGCCCTGCACGCCGCGGCTGTCCACATGCATCGGCAGGTTGGCCGGCGCACTCAGGGTCACCTCGGCATCGTCGTACTGGGTAAACACATTGAAGGTCTCCCAGAGGCCGAAGTAGCCCGGGAAGTACGGGGTCAGCTGGGTGCGGCGCACCTGGTAGAACAGTCGTGTGCCGGGCGCCAGGTTCGGGAACACGATCACCCGCACCTTGCGGTCGGCATACATGGCCGCCGAGGCGCTGGAATAGCTTTCCTGGGTATAGATGCGGTCGGCCGGCACTTCGCGGCGCTGGCCATCGGCGGTCAACGTGTAGGCGTTGACCACGTCCAGCGTTTCCATCTTCTCGCTGTAGCTCAACCGTACCTGGCTGAACTGCTCCACCGCGGCCTTGGTCTTGAGCAGGATTTCGTACGTTTCGGTCTGTACGTTGCCGGCATCGGCGCGCACCTGGTAGTCGGCGCGATAGCGTACGAAACTGAAGTTGTTGCTGGCCTCGGCATCGCTGCCGGTTGACGGCGGCGCCACCGCAGGCTGTGCGGCAGTGGCGGCCGCATCAGCCAGCGCCGGGCCGGCCGCCAGCAGACAGGCCAGCGCCAGCGCGCTGGAAACGGGTCGAAGCATGCGTCGGTTCCTTGGACGTCGGGGTTGCGGCAGGGCTTACTTCGGCGGCGGCGGTGCCAGCACCGTGCGGTCGCCGTTGTGCTCGGGCGAACTGACCACACCGGCCGCTTCCATGGCCTCGATCAGCCGCGCTGCACGGTTGTAGCCGATCTTCAGGCGACGCTGCACACCGGAAATCGATGCGCGACGGGTCTCGGTGACCACGCGCAGCGCCTCGTCGTACAGCGGATCGGATTCATCGCCGCCGGAATTGGTCTCCGGCAGGCCGGTGGCACCCACCACCACGCCATCGCCCATCGTCTGCACTTCATCCAGCACGCCGTCGACATAGTCGGCCGGGCCCATCGCCTTGAGGTGTTCGACCACGCGATGCACTTCTTCATCGGACACGAAGGCACCGTGCACACGCTCTGGCATGGCCGTACCGGGCGGCAGGTACAGCATGTCGCCGTGGCCGAGCAGCGTTTCCGCGCCGGACTGGTCGAGGATGGTGCGCGAGTCGATCTTGGAGCTGACCTGGAAGGCGATACGGGTCGGGATGTTGGCCTTGATCAGGCCGGTGATCACGTCCACCGACGGGCGCTGGGTGGCCAGGATCAGGTGGATGCCGGCCGCACGCGCCTTCTGCGCCAGGCGCGCGATCAGCTCTTCGACCTTCTTGCCGACGATCATCATCATGTCGGCGAATTCGTCGATGAAGATGACGATGAACGGCAGCGTCTCCAGCGGTCGCGGCGCTTCGCCCAGCTCCGGGTTCGGCTTGAACAGCGGGTCCATCATCGGCTGGCCGGCGTCCTGGGCGTCCTTCACCTTCTTGTTGAAGCCGGCCAGGTTGCGCACGCCCACCGCGCTCATCAGCTTGTAGCGGCGTTCCATCTCGGCCACGCACCAGCGCAGGCCGTTGGCGGCCTCCTTCATGTCGGTGACCACCGGCGCCAGCAGGTGCGGAATGCCCTGGTAGACGCTCAGCTCGAGCATCTTGGGATCGATCATCAGCATCCGCAGGTCTTTCGGCGATGCCTTGAACAGCAGGCTGAGCACCATGGCGTTGACCGCCACCGACTTGCCCGAACCGGTGGTACCGGCCACCAGCAGGTGCGGCATGCGCGCTAGGTCGGCCACGGTCGAGCGGCCGGCAATGTCCTTGCCCAGCGCCAGGGTCAGCACGCTGGCCGACTTGTCGTACTCCTTGGAGCGCAGCAGTTCGGACAGGTAGATCATCTCGCGGGTGACGTTGGGAATTTCCAGGCCGATCACCGATTTGCCCGGAATGACATCGACCACACGCACCGACTTCACCGACAGGCCGCGGGCGATGTCCTTGTCCAGCGAACTGATCTGGCTGACCTTGATGCCCGGTGCCGGCTCGATCTCGAAGCGGGTGATGACCGGCCCCGGGTTG
Source organism: Stenotrophomonas sp. STEN046 (assembly GCF_056759755.1). Lineage (NCBI taxonomy): Bacteria > Pseudomonadati > Pseudomonadota > Gammaproteobacteria > Lysobacterales > Lysobacteraceae > Stenotrophomonas > Stenotrophomonas sp. STEN046. Next base: position 90,805 of record NZ_JBRRDR010000001.1, on the reverse strand, counting down.
GCGCCGACCACCTGCGCGTCGATGCGGAAGTCTTTCAGCTTGAATTCGATCTGCCGCGACAGCGCATCCAGGGTGTCCTTGTCATAGCCCACCGGCTGCGGCTTGGGATCATCCAGCAGGGCCAGCGGCGGCAGATCCGAGCCGTCGCCATTGACGCCGCGGAACATCGGAATCTGGTTGTCACGCTTGGCGCGGTCGCTCTTCTCGATCACCGGTTCCGGACGCGGCTCGATCTTCACCGGCTCACGCTTGGCGCGCACTTCGGCATCGGCCTTGCGCACTTCCTGGCGCTCCTCGCGCAGCACGCGGGTCTGCTTCCATTCGGTGACTTCTTCCTTCTTGCGCTCCAGCAGCGGGGCCAGCGACATCACCCCGCGCCCGATCTTTTCCATGACCACAAACCAGGACAGCCCGGTGGCCAGGGTGATCGAGGCCAGCAGCAGTACCAGCACGAACAGGTTCGCGCCCAGCGCGCCGAAGCCTACGCTGAGCGAGTTGCCGACCAGCTTGCCGAGAATGCCGCCAGCATGGGAAACGTCGCCACTGAACAGGCGCACGTGCAGGAAACCGGTGCCTGCGATCAGGAAACCGACCAGGCCGACCAGGCGCAGCGCCGGGTCCAGGTCGTTCTCGCCCTTGCTCTCGCGCTTGAGGCCGAACATGGCGATCCACGCCAATGCGCCCAGCACCACCGGCAGCAGGAAGGCGATGTAGCCGAACAGCTGCAGCAGTACGTCGGCGATCCAGGCGCCCGCGCGGCCGCCCATGTTGTGCACCGGCGCAACCACGCTGCCGGTATGCGACCAACCCGGGTCGGTTGCTGAATACGTGAACAGACTGGCTGCCAGATACAGCAGCGCCGGCGCGATGGCGATCAGACCCAGGTCGCGCCACAGGCGCTGACGGCGTGGATTGTCGGTCGTGGGCGCTGCCGCCGAGCGACGCGACGGCTTGCTGTCGTCGGACTTGGAGCGTTCGGGGACCTGCTTCGCCACCTTAGACCATACCTTTGGAATGCGCTGTTAGTGTTTGATAATAAACGAGACGGCGTCAGTTTTCAGTTATCCGGTGTCGCACGGGCGTGGACAGGCCCTGAAACCGCCCATGGATGACGGCGTTCTGTTCATCGGCTTGAATCGCCCTGCCCCAGCCGCCACTCTATGACCTGCCAAGGATGCTGTGCAAACTTCGCCGCGCCTTGTCCCATCTACCTTTTCGCGAGTCTACATGAGCACCAGCCTGCCCTCCCGCCACCAGCGTCTTGTCATCCTCGGTTCCGGCCCGGCCGGTTGGACCGCTGCCGTCTACGCGGCCCGCGCCAACCTGAAGCCGGTCGTCATCACCGGCCTGCAGCAGGGTGGCCAGCTGATGACCACCACCGAAGTGGACAACTGGCCGGGTGACGCACACGGCCTGATGGGCCCGGACCTGATGACGCGCATGCAGGCCCACGCCGAGCGCTTCGAGACCGAGGTCATCTTCGACCACATCCACACCGCGGACCTGTCGCAGCGCCCGTTCAAGCTGATCGGCGACAGCCACGAGTACACCTGCGACGCCCTGATCATTTCCACCGGCGCGACGGCCAAGTACCTGGGCATCCCGACCGAGGACGAGTTCAAGGGCCGCGGCGTGTCCGCCTGCGCCACCTGCGACGGCTTCTTCTACCGTGACCAGGACGTGGTCGTGGTCGGCGGCGGCAACACCGCCGTGGAAGAGGCGCTGTATCTGTCCAACATCGCCCGCAAGGTCTACCTGGTCCACCGCCGCGACACCCTGAAGGCGGAGAAGATCATGCAGGACAAGCTGTTCGCCAAGGTGGCTGCCGGCAAGATCGAAACCGTCTGGCACCACCAGGTGGAAGAAGTGCTGGGCAACGACGCCGGCGTGACCGGCGTGCGCGTGAAGTCGACCCTGGACGGCAGCACCCGCGACATCGATGCCCACGGCTTCTTCGTGGCCATCGGCCACCACCCGAACACGCAACTGTTCGACGGCCAGCTGGCGATGAACAACGGCTACCTGGAAATCCGTTCGGGCCTGGGCGGCAACGCTACCCAGACCTCCGTGGAAGGCGTGTTCGCCGCCGGCGACGTGGCCGACCAGCACTACCGCCAGGCGATCACCTCGGCCGGCTTCGGCTGCATGGCCGCACTGGACGCAGAGCGTTACCTGGATGCACAGGGCAAGGCCAGCTGAGAAGCTGACCTGCATCTGTAGCGACTAAAAGGCCGGCGCGAAAGCGTCGGCCTTTGTGCTTTCAGTAGTGCCAGGCCATGCCTGGCAAGCTCGATACGGCGAACCGCCTACGCAAGAACGCAGGACTGATTGAATTCCTGGTACTCCGTCACCACGCCGTCTGCTTCACGAAGGCGGGTGCGCCAACGGACGGTTCCCGCACCGCTTCCATTGCAGAAAAGTTCAAGACTCACAGGCTGGCCAGGATCGGTGAACTCCACGTCCTCCGGAGTACACGCTCCTCCGACGCATGAGGCGACAACCAATTCAAGCACTACGGGAAACTGGGGGTTGCCCTTGAACGCGACCGGCACAATGAGAGAGGTGCGGACCGGGATCTGCACGTCGGCAATGGAGTCGAGCGCAAGGGGTTCGCATGTCTTGCCTGTGGCCCACAATCGGTAGCCCTTCTCGACGCCCTTCATTGCGGCGGACCGAAAGGCCGGGTCGAGAAGCGCTTTGGCGTCATCCGAGTTCGTGTGGAAGGCGGTCTCCACGATGATCGATGGCATATGCGCCTCTCGATTCTCGCCCTTGTTGTCGGAATGCACATCAGGAGCGACGGCGAAGGACTCGTAGCCCGATTGCGCCTGGACAACCTCCTTCATCGCACACAGTACGCTCCGCCCCAACGCCGCATCCTCCGCCTGCCCCGGCTGTACGATGACACGCGCTCCGCGTACGTTCCCCGTCGCTTCTGCGTTGCTGTGCAGGTGGATGGCCACCTCTGCGTCAATATGATTGGCCAAAAGCGGCCGACTATTGATGTCCTCACGTTCCTCCCTATCCCACAGAGTGCTGCCCGCATAGGTATTCCAGATCGCGACATTGCCGGGATATTGTTCGGCTATTGCATAGCGCGCAGCCATCGTCCACCACTCCTTTCCACTGGGCGGGTGAACCAGACCACCCCCTTGCTGTACACGGGGACGAACAGCCGGCATTCGGCTTCGTTGTTCGATCAATTGCTTCAGCTCGTCTGCATACGACGGGGTTACGATCCCTTCGGAAACGCCATGAACTTCCGGACGAGACGTCACCCAGTCGTTCGATCTGTGACTGTAGAAATAGCCGTGCCCAGCGGCAACAAAGGCCATCCCAGCGCCCTTTCCTGACCTTTCTCGTCGTTTCCGCCGCACCTCGCGGGCTGCGCTATCCGCCTCCTGCACAGCAGGAAAATAGTGCTCGACCTCTTTTCCGTCATACAGAAAGATGACACGACTGAACGGAGCCACCTGCTCGGCCCAATGCAGCAGCCCAAAACTGATCTCGCTTCTCTGATCCTCGAACGACGGTCCGTAATCGGCAGGCAGGAAGTTCCGATCCAAGGCCACGGTCACAACACCGTTGGCGATATCCGCTGACACCTCGACCCGGCGGCTCCGCGCCTGCCCATCGACGAGACGGACGCGTTCGAGGATGTCGCGCGTCTTCTGGGTCAAGAGTATGTCGAGCCCCGCGTCCTGCTCCATTGGGCGGCGGGATTCAGCGGCCTGCGCAGGGCTGGTCATAAGCACGCCCCCCAACAGGGACAGCAGCGCGGGAAGTGTTACAGAGCAAAGCGTTCGGTTCATTGTGGCTACTCCATGCGTGAAATGAATGCACCGCTTCTGCGGCGCAACACACCCTGGCCCGTCTCCGCGCTGGCGTTCGGCACCACGCGCACATCAACGCAGAATTCGAACTTTCCTCACCCTCAGCCAGAACGAACCAACCCGCTTCCGCCAACACCGTTCGCGATCGTCCTGCCCTATCCTTTCTTCCCATGCACTCCGCCCGCTTCCTCAACTCCCTGCAGTCCATTCCCGCCACCGACTGGGATGCCCTGCACGACGGCCGCAACCCGTTCGTCAGCCACGCCTTCCTGTCCGGCCTGGAAACCTACGGCTGCCTGCGCGAGGACTGGGGCTGGCAGCCGCAGCACTTCACCCTGTGGGACGGCGACACCCTGGTCGGCGCGATTCCCGGCTACTTGAAGACCAACTCGCACGGCGAGTTCGTGTTCGACCATGCCTGGGCCAACGCCTATGCGCGCCATGGACGCGACTACTACCCGAAGTGGCTCGGTGCGGTGCCGTACTCGCCGGTCACTGGCCCGCGACTGCTGGCCCGTCACGATTCGCAGCGCACGGCCTTGCTGTCCGCACTGCGCGATCAGCTGACGACGCTGGACGTTTCTTCAGCACACATCAATTTCCACACGGCAGCTGACGAAACAGCCTTCGGCGACGAGTGGCTGCTGCGTGAAGACATCCAGTTCCAGTGGCAGAACCCAGGCGACTGGGCCACGTTCGAGCAGTTTCTCGGCGCGATGAACCACAAGCACCGCAAGAACATCCGCCAGGAGCGCGCCAAGGTCGGCCGCCAAGGCATCAGCTTCCGCGTGGTGCACGGCGACGAAGCCAGCCGCGCCGACCTGCAGGCGATGTACCGCTTCTACCTGCAGACCTTCCTGGAATACGGCAACGCGCCAGCACTGACCGAGGCCTTCCTGCGCCATCTGGCGATTTCACTGGGCCGTGGGCTGGTGCTGTTCCTGGCCGAACAGGACGGCGAGCCCATTGCCGGTGCGCTGTGTCTGCGCGGTGGTGACACGCTGTACGGCCGCTACTGGGGCGGCGCCACCCTGCCCGGCCTGCATTTCGAGGCCTGCTACTACCAGGGAATCGAGTACTGCCTGCGCGAGGGCCTGACCCGCTTCGAGCCCGGCGCGCAGGGCGAACACAAACTGGCGCGCGGCTTCCTGCCGACGCTGGTGCGCAGCCGGCACTGGGTGGCCGACGCGGAGTTCGGTGAGGCGCTGCAGGACTGGTGCAGGCAGGAGAGGCGGGATGTGCGGCGCTACCAGCAGGAGCTGCAGGGGCACGGGCCGTTCCGCGCAGAGCTGTAGCGTCGGGGTTGCTTGACCTGCGGAGCGGCTACCAGGCCGTGCCAACCAAGGTTGGCACCTACCACGGCAATGGGCCAAGCATGCCAACCAAGGTTGGCATCTACCAGGGCAACTGGCGAAGCATGCCAACCAGCGTTGGCATCTACCGGGGTCATTGGCGGGGCCGCTGTACTCAGGTGCACTGCCAGAAGTGCCCGCTCACCTGGCACTTCGCACACCAGAACGAATAGAGCATGCCGCCGCTGCCCCACAGCAGCGTGCCCTCGTTTGTGGTCGGCAGTGTCGAATCCAGCTGCATCACGAATTGCATTTCCTCGCCGCAATCGATGCACGCCGGATACTGCGCACTCTGCACCCAGCTGGGCGCGCCACCCACCCGCGACAGGTTCTGCCGGTGATTGGACTGACCCCAGTCCTGCTGCTGCCAGCGGGGGCTGTCCATCAGCGCCAGGCCCATCTCGGACTGCATCAGATCGCCGCTGTCGGTGGGACTGATCGGCACCGCGCAGTGCTGGCTGGGGTGGCAGCTCGGCAGGCCGTCCGCATCGTGGCGATAGAAGCGCACTGGCGGCTCTTCCCAACCGCAGCAGTCCAGGCACAGGCCAAGCGTGATCGCGCCGGTCGCACCGTTCACCAGCGCGGCCGCGTCGGTCTGCAGCAGCCGCTGCAGTGGCGCATGGCAGCTGCCGCACACTGCATCGAGAAGCCCGCCCATGCGTGCCGGGTGTTGCACCTGGCCACCATTCCAGGTGGGATGCAGCCGCCAGATCCGTTTGCGCCAACTGGGTTCTTCAGCCGTCTGCGCGCGATGCTGCTCACGACCAAAGCGCAGATGCAGCGGTTGCTGGCCATGCAGCCGGCGCAGCCGAGGGCCATCAGCCACACCCGCCCAGTGCGCCCATACATCGGCATCCAGATCGCTCCAGTCAGCCAGGTAGCCCCGGGCGGCGGCGTAGGTGTCAGGCTGGGCGGCCAGCAGCAACGCCTTGGCCCGCTCCAGTTCGCGGTCGTCGCCGGCCTCGGTCAGGCGGTGCGCCCATTGCGCAGCGACCGGCGCCGGAAGCGCCTGCCAGAGCTGCGAGGCCAGTTGGATGTCATCCTCGATGGCGATCTGCAGCAATGCCTCCCAGTCGCCCTGCAGCGTGTGCGGTGCCTGGTAGCTGGCGAACTCCAGCACGCTGGTCAGCAGCTCGCCGCGCTCGCCGTCACGATAGCGCTGCAAGGCATCGGCACAGACCGGCGCAACCGCCTCGTCCGGCAACAGGTCCAACGCCGTGTCGAGGAAGGTGGAGCCGGGCGAGGGTCGTCCCAGGGCCTGCAGCAGCAACACCCCAAGTTGTGGGCGGTCCTCACCTGCCAGGCTCAGCAGCATGCCGAGGCTGTCGTTGCGGGTGCGCGGCGCATCGTGCAGGTCGAGGATGGCGCTGATCGGATCGCTCATTGGGGGCTCCTTGCCAATGCCGCCGATGGTGCCAGACATCGCGAATACAATGCAGGCATGACCCGCCAGTTGCCCTGGCGCCTGGCCGACGCGCCGGACGCTGCCTTCCCCCCGGCCGAGACCGCGCTGCGCCAACCCGATGGGCTGCTGGCCGTGGGCGGCGACCTGCACCCGCTGCGACTGCTGAACGCCTATGCCGGCGGCATCTTCCCGTGGTTCAGCGAGGGCGAGCCCATTCTGTGGTGGTCGCCCGACCCGCGCATGGTGTTCCGCACCGACGGCGTGCACCTGTCCAGTCGTTTCCGCCGCCAGTTGCGCGGCAGCGGCTGGGACGTGACCGCCGATACCGCCTTCAGCCGCGTCATGCAGGCCTGTGCGGCGGCGCCCCGCCCCGGCCAGGACGGCACATGGATCAGCCCGGCGATGATCGATGCCTACAGCCAGCTGCATGACCTGGGCTTCGCGCATTCCTTCGAAGTGTGGGACCGGCAGACGCTGGTCGGCGGCATCTACGGGGTGGCGATCGGCGCCATGTTCTTTGGCGAGAGCATGTTCAGCGGCGCCAGCGGCGGCTCCAAGGTTGCCCTGATGGCACTGGCATCGACCCTGCACGACTGGGGCTGGCCCCTGATCGATGCGCAGGTGGAAAACCCGCACCTGCTGCGGATGGGCGCCGGGCACATGCCGCGAGCCGAATTCCTGCAGGAGGTGCGCCGTGCCGTGCAGGAACCCGGGCAGGAAGGCCCGTGGACGCACCGCGTTGGACGTGTGCCGGCAGCCGGTTTTGCCGGCGGTTAACACAAACTTTGCAAGCTGGGCGTTTGACGCGTAAAATGCTGCGCCTTAGGCCCATCGTGGCCGTTTTCTGAACCGCACAGGACTACATGTCGAAAGACGATTCCATCGAGTTCGAGGGCACCGTCAGCGAGACGCTGCCGAACACCACTTTCCGCGTTCGTCTGGAAAATGGGCACGAAATCATCGCCCACATCTCCGGCCGCATGCGCAAGAACTACATCCGCATCCTCACCGGTGACCGGGTCAAGGTTGAAATGACCCCGTACGACCTGACCAAGGGCCGTATCACCTACCGCATGAAGTAAGCGGCTGGCGCGTTGCGCCACCCCGACAAGGCCAGCCCTGGATGCTGGCCTTTTGTCATGCCTGCAATCCGGCCCTGCCGGACGGCACCCTGACCGAATGCACCGTGACATCGGTCAGCCATGCTTGCGGCAGATTCGCATTTGCGTCGGCGGCGGCATCGTGGCACCCGGTCCAGTCCGGATCGCCACCCCCTGCCCCCGCCATGAACATGCCTCTGTTGCACACCGGCTTTGCCGCCCTCGTACTGGTCGCCGGTGCCCTGGCCGCGCCCGCCGCCCAGGCCGCCGATGCGCCTGCTGCAACCTCCAGCGAAAGCTGCATCGCCTTGAACGAGGATCAGCAGATCATCCGCGCCGGCGCAGATCGCGATGTGCTGCTGCGCAATGGCGACCAGCATTACCGCGTGGTCTTCACCGCATCCTGCAACAGTGCCGTGACCTCGCGCCGCCTGGGCTTCGAAACCCAGGGCGAGAGCTCCCAGCTCTGCGGCGGCTCGCGCAGCGTGCTGAAGACCGACCGCGCCAGCTGCACCGTCGAGCGCGTGGAGCCGCTTGAGGCTGCCACCTTCCAGCGCATGGCCCGCCAACGCAGCCGCTGAGGACTGACACGACAAGGGCGGCCTGGGCCGCCCTGTCGTTGCTTCCAGTGCCGGGCAGCGCCCGGCACGACCTCACTCCACCGTGGCCGGCAGCAACCGCTCCGGCTCGGCCTGCGTTTCGACCACCAGCTCGTCGTCGCGCACATCGATGCTGACCTTGCCGCCGTTGATCAGCTTGCCGAACAGCAACTCGTCGGCCAGCGGTCGCTTGATCTTGTCCTGGATCACGCGGGCCATCGGGCGCGCGCCCATCAACGGGTCGAAGCCATGCTGGGCCAGCCAATCGCGCGCGGTCGGGGTCGCCGACAGGCTGACATGCTTGTCCTGCAGCAGCATCTCCAGCTCGATCAGGAACTTGTCCACCACGCGCAGAATGTGCTCGAAGCCCAGCGCCTGGAACTGCACGACCGCATCCAGGCGGTTACGGAATTCCGGCGTAAAGGCGCGACGGATGGTTTCCATCGCGTCGGTGGCATGGTCCTGCTTGGTGAAGCCGATGGTGCGCCGCGAGGCCTGCGCCGCGCCGGCATTGGTGGTCATCACCAGCACCACGTTCTTGAAGTTCGCTTCGCGACCGTTGGTATCGGTCAGCACGCCGCGGTCCATCACCTGCAGCAGGATGTTGAAGATATCCGGGTGCGCCTTCTCGATCTCATCCAGCAGCAGCACGCAGTGCGGGGTCTTGACGATCTTTTCGGTCAGCAGGCCGCCCTGGTCGAAGCCGACGTAGCCCGGGGGCGCACCGATCAGGCGGCTGATCGAATGCGGCTCCATGTATTCGGACATGTCGAAGCGGACCAGCTCGATGCCCAACTGCAGGGCCAGCTGCTTGGTCACCTCGGTCTTGCCCACGCCGGTGGGGCCGGCGAACAGGAAGTTGCCGATCGGCTTTTCAGGATTGCCCAGCCCAGAGCGCGCCAGCTTGATGGCCGACGCCAAGGTGCCGATGGCCGGGTCCTGGCCGAAGATCACCATCTTCAGGTTGCGCTCCAGGTGCTGCAGCACATCCTTGTCGGTGGCGCTGACCTGCTTGGCCGGAATGCGCGCCATCTTGGCGACGATCGCCTCCACTTCCTCGACGTCGATCAGCTCCTTGCGCTGCCCTTCGGGCAACAGGCGCTGGCGGGCACCGGCCTCATCGATCACGTCGATGGCCTTGTCCGGCAACAGGCGGTCGCCGATGTGCTTGACCGACAGGTCGACGGCGGCCTGCAGCGCCTCATCGGAATAGGTCACGCCGTGGTGGGCCTCGTACTTGGCCTTCAGGCCCTGCAGGATTTCGTAAGTCTCGCCGACGGTGGGTTCGACGATGTCGATCTTCTGGAAGCGGCGCGCCAGCGCCCGGTCCTTCTCGAAGATGCCGCGGTACTCCTGGAAGGTGGTGGAGCCGATGCAGCGCAGCTCACCCGATGCCAGCGCGGGCTTGATCAGGTTGGAGGCATCCATGGTGCCGCCCGACGCCGAGCCGGCGCCGATGATGGTGTGGATCTCGTCGATGAACAGCACCGCGTTGGGCACCTTCTTCAACGCGGTCAGCACGCCCTTCAGGCGCTTCTCGAAGTCGCCGCGGTACTTGGTGCCCGCCACCAGCGCGCCCAGGTCCAGCGAATAGATGACGGCATCTGCCAGCACATCCGGCACCGAGCCTTCCACGATACGGCGGGCCAAGCCCTCGGCGATCGCGGTCTTGCCGACGCCGGCCTCGCCCACGTACAGGGGGTTGTTCTTGCGGCGACGGCACAGGACCTGGATGGTGCGCTCGATCTCGTCGGCGCGACCCACCAGCGGATCGATACGGCCGGCACGGGCCTGCTCGTTGAGATTGCTGGCGAACTCGGTCAGGGCATCGCCCTTGGGCTCGCCCTCGCCCCCTTCCATGCGGCCTTCGCCTTCGGCCGAGGACGGCTGCTCGCCCTCCTCGCCCAGCTTGGCGATGCCGTGGGACAGGTAATTGACCACATCCAGCCGGGTGACGTCCTGCTGGTTGAGGTAATAGACGGCGTGGGAGTCCTTCTCGCCGAAGATGGCGACCAGCACGTTCGCGCCGGTGACCTCCTTCTTGCCGGAGGACTGCACGTGGTACACGGCGCGCTGCAGCACGCGCTGGAAGCCCAGGGTCGGCTGGGTATCGCGGCCGTCATCTTCGGCCAGGCGGGACACGGAGGCCTCGATGGCCTGCTCCAGCTCCTGGCGCAGGCGGTCGGCGTCGGCGCCACAGGCTTTCAGTACGGCCTGGGCGGACGGGTTGTCGAGCAGTGCCAACAGCAGGTGTTCGACCGTCATGAATTCATGGCGGGCCTCACGGGCGCGCTTGTAGCACTGGCCGATGGTGTGTTCGAGGTCTTTGCTGAACATGGATTACTCCGGCGGCAGTTGGGAACAATATGCGGCCTGACTACGCGATTTCCATCACCCTAGCGGATTGCGACGTTCAGATGGCGTTAGCAGTACCAAACGCGTGATCATCATTCACCCCGGGACAGCCTACCCAGCATGTGCGAACCCTACCTGAGCCGCTGGCGATTGCGACGTGATGGTCCTGCGATCCACACCCCCCATGCCCGGCTGTGGCCGGTGCTGACCGCCTCTGGCGAGGCGGCCATGTTGAAGGTGAGCACGGAACCGGAGGAACAGAACGGCCATCGCCTGCTGCGCTGGTGGAGTGGCGACGGCGCCGCCCGCCTGCTGGCCCACGAGGGGCCGGCCATCCTGATCGAACGGGCCAGCGGCGAGTCGCTGCGGCAACGTTCGATTGAAGGCGACGACGACGCCTGCACCACGATCCTGTGCCAGGTCCTGCAGCAGCTGCACCGGCCACGGAGCGCGCCGCCAGAAGACCTGGTCTGCCTGCGTAGATGGTTCGTCGATCTGCTGCAACCAAGGGCGCCGCTGCCGCCATTGCTGGAACAGTGCAGATTGCTGGCGGTGGCAGTGCTGGAGAACGAGCAGGAGGTGCGACCGCTGCACGGCGACCTGCACCACGACAACGTGCTGGATTTCGGCGTGCGCGGGTGGCTGGCCATCGATCCCAAGCGCCTGCTGGGCGATCGTGCGTTCGACTACACCACGCTGTTCAGCAACCCGGACCTGTGCGGGCCGGGCATCCACGTGGCCACCCGGCCGGAGCGTTTCCATGCCCGGCTGCAGCAGGTCTGCCAGCTCAGCGGCATTGGCCGCACGCGGCTGCTGCACTGGATCGCGGCCAGCGCGGCATTGTCTGCCATGTGGTTCCGCGATGACGGCGACCCGGCCGACATCGACGAGACGGTGGCCGCGATGGCCCTGGCGGCGCTGGCCGAAGCGTGAACCCGACCCGGCGGATGCCCGCCGTGGCGGGCCTGCTCTGGTAGATGCCCACCTTGGTGGGCCTGCCCTGGTAGATGCCCACCTTGGTGGGCATGCAATCTCAGGCCTTTTCCATCGTGCACAGCAGCGGGTGCTGGTTCATCCGCGCGTACTCGTTGACCTGGGCAACCTTGGTCTCGGCCACTTCACGGGTGAATACCCCGCACACGCCACGGCCGCGGGTATGCACGTGCAGCATCACCTGGGTGGCCTTGTCCAGGTCCAGGCTGAAGAACTGCTGCAGGACGTCCACCACGAAATCCATCGGGGTGTAGTCGTCGTTGAGCAGCATGACCTGGTAGAACGGCGGCGGCGCCACTTCCGGGCGCGCGGGTTCCACGGCAACGCCGTGCTCGTGGTGGGAATCGGGGGCGGACTCGCGAGGCATCCGCCCATTATAGGGGCTGCAACGGGCCTGCGTCGGCCCGCGGCAGAATGGACGGCACGCACGGCCGCCGTCACAATTGCACCTTCCCACACCACGTTTCACAGGATCTTCATGAAAAGGACCCTTCTGCCCGCCCTGCTGATCGCGCTGGCTGCCGCCGGCACTGCAGGCGCTGCCAGCGACAACGCCAAGGCCGACAAGGGCATCGCCCGTCACCTGGAAAAGCTGGGCTACACCTACGAGGTGGACGAGGACGGTGACTTCCAGATGGTGTTCGACGTTGAAGGCGATCGCACCCAGATGGTCTATGTTCGTTCGTCGGTGGAAGACTTCGGTACCCACAACATCCGTGAGATCTGGTCGCCCGGCTACACCTCGCCGAGCAAGCAGTTCCCGGCCGCGGTGGCCAACCGCCTGCTGGAAGATTCGCAGGATGCCAAGATGGGCGGCTGGGTGAAGCAGGAGTCGACCGCGATGTTCGTGGTGAAGATCGACGCCGACGCGACGTCCGACCAGCTCAGCGACGCCATCGATGCGGCCATCCGCACTGCCGATGCGATGGAGCTGGAGCTGACCAAGAAGGACGACCTCTGAGTTGAACGCCTTGCCGGACCCGCGCTGGGCACCGCATGCCACTGTTGCCACCGTGGTGGTCGACAGTGGCCGGGTGCTGCTGGTCGAAGAGACCATCGACGGCCGGCAGGTCTTGAACCAGCCGGCCGGGCACCTGGAGCCGGGCGAAAGCCTGGCAGCGGCGGCCCTGCGCGAGACCGTCGAGGAGACCGGCTGGACGGTGGAGCTGACCGCTTTCATCGGTTGCTACCAGTGGACGGCGGCCGACGGCACCACGTTCCTGCGCTTCTGCTATGCCGCGCGGCCGCTCTCGCACGATCCGGCGCGGCCGCTGGATGCCGGCATCGACCGGGCGCTGTGGATGACCCCGGCCGAACTGCAGTCAGCGGCCGGGCGGCATCGCAGCGAACTGGTCTGGCAGGTGGTGGCCGACTACCTGGCAGGCCAGCGCCATCCACTCACCTTGGTACGGGAGGTCGCATGAGCAGCCCACGGGTGATCGTCGGCGTATCCGGTGGCGTCGATTCTTCGGTGGCCGCCTGGCGCCTGGTGCAGCAGGGCGAGGCCGTGGCCGGCCTGTTCATGCAGAACTGGGCCGAGGATGGCAGCGGCGACTGCCGCGCCGAGGATGACCGCCGCGATGCGGTGGCGGTCTGCGGCCTGCTTGGCATCCCGTTCCACTTCCGCGATTTTTCCAGCGAGTACTGGCAGGGTGTGTTCGAACACTTCCTGGCCGAGTACGCCGCCGGGCGCACGCCGAACCCGGACGTACTGTGCAACCGCGAAGTGAAGTTCAAGCACTTCCTCGACGCCGCCCGCGAACTGGGCGCCGAGCGCATCGCCACCGGTCACTACGCGCGCATCGCCCAGCGCGGCCAGCACTGGCTGCTGCTGCGCGGCGCCGACCGCTCCAAGGACCAGAGTTACTTCCTGCATCAACTGGGGCAGGAGCAACTGGCCGCCACCCTGTTCCCGATTGGCGACCTGGAAAAAAGCGACCTGCGCAGGATCGCCCGCGATGTCAGCCTGCCGACCCATGCCAAGAAGGACTCCACCGGCATCTGTTTCATCGGCGAGCGCGATTTCCGCGAATTCCTCGGCCGCTACCTGCCGGCCAAGACCGGCCAGATCCTGGACCCGGGCGATGGCAGCGTGATCGCCGAGCATCCCGGCGTGTTCTATTTCACCCTGGGGCAGCGCGAGGGCCTGAACATCGGCGGCGTGCGTGGCCGTCCTGCCGCGCCGTGGTACGTGGTCGGCAAGGACGTTGCCAGCAATGTGCTGTACGTTGACCAGGACCGCGACAGCCGATGGATGTTGTCTGGCCGCCTGCGCTCGGAAACCGCGCACTGGATTGCCGGCGCACCGCCGGCACGGCGTTTCGACTGCACGGCACAGACCCGCTACCGCCAGCCGGATGAACCGTGCACGGTGGACGTGCTGGACGATGGCAGCGTACAGGTGACGTTCGCCCGCCCCCAGCGTGCGGTCACCCCTGGCCAGTCGCTGGTGCTGTATGACGGCGAGGTCTGCCTCGGTGGCGCGGTGATCGCCGCCACCGATGCACCGCTGGAACAGCGCCTGCGCACCACCCCTTCCCCTTTTGAGGTAATCGCTGCATGAGTTTCACTGTCGACGACCGCGTTCTGGCTTTGGCCGGCATTGCCCAGGCCCTGCAGCAGGTACGCCGAATCGCCGATACCGGCCATTCCGACGCGGCGGCCGTGCGCACCGCCGTGGACAGCATTTTCCGCATCGATGCGTCCTCGCCGCAGGCGGTGTTCGGTGACCGGGACGTGCTGAAGTCGGGCCTGCGCCTGCTGCACAACCACTTCCGCAACCAGGGCCAGGACCCGATCCTGCCCAAGCTGGCACTGTCGGTGCTGCAGCTGGAGCGCCGCTTCGTGCAGGACGGCGCCACCGTGAACAAGGTGGCTTCGGGCATCGCGCAAGCCCAGCGCCAGGCGGCCGAGCTTGGCGACAGCGGCCATCCCGACGTGCTGACCGCGCTGGGCGGGCTGTACGCGGACACCATCAGCCACCTCAAGCCGCGCGTGATGGTGCAGGGCAACCCGCACTACCTGGGCCAGGCCGGCGTGGTGGCCGAGATCCGCGCACTGCTGCTGGCCGCCGTGCGCGCCGCGGTCCTGTGGCGGCAGCTGGGCGGCAGCTACTGGGACTTCCTGCTGAACCGCAAGGCGATGGTCGAGGCCGTGGACCGGCAGCTGGCCTGAGCGGGCCACCCGCCGGGCCATGCCCGGCGAGCGCGCCGGAAAACCGGCGCATTCAGAATGCATTTCCGGGCACATCGACGTTAAAGAGAAAGGGGGTACGGCCGATACATCCTCCGTGCACCTCCCGAGAACGTCCATGTACTCACGCATTTTCATCCGTCTGGCCGCCCCCCTGGCTCTGACCCTGCTGCTCCCCTTCGCCATCGGTTTCGAATGGCCGGCCGCCCTGCGTTGGGCGATCCTGACCACGATGACGCTGAGCTGGCTCGGCTTTGCGTGGTGGACCACCCGCGCCCAGGCGCACCGTTCCCCGGAACATGCCCGTGTCCTGCGTGAGCAGGATCAGCTGCTGACCGAACTGCGCAACTTCGTCGGCAACGAGATCGACGGTTCGCGTGGCGAAGTGGAACGCGCCCGCGACCTGATCCGCCAGGCCGTTTCCAGCCTCGGTGGCAGCTTCGATGCGATGAACCGCAAGTCGCGCCAGCAGAGCCAGGCGCTGTCGCGCATCGTCGACCGCGCCGGTGACGAAGGCAATGCCGGCCTCGACGTGGCCCGCTTCGCCCAGCACGCCAGCAACCGCATGGAACAGCTGGTGGAAGCGCTGGAACAGGTCAGTGGCCAGAGCAGCACCACCGTGCAGCACATCGACCAGATGGCGCAGCACCTGGATGGCATCTTCGCCCTGCTGGAAGACGTCAAGTCGATTGCCGACCAGACCAACCTGCTGGCGCTCAACGCCGCCATCGAAGCTGCGCGTGCCGGTGAAGCCGGTCGTGGTTTCGCGGTGGTCGCCGACGAAGTGCGCAATCTGTCCGAGCGCTCGACCACCTTCAACGAACAGATCCGCAAACTGGCGCACAGCTCCAAGGACGCCATTGCCAAGGTCCGCGAGACCGTCTCGCACATGGCCTCGCGCGATATGGACCGCTCCCGCGAAGCGCGCCAGGAAGCGGCGGCGATGCTGGACAACGTGGCGCAGATCAATGCCTCGCTGGGCGACGGCATGCGCGAAGTGTCCGACTGCGCCCGTTCGATCGATGGCAGCGTGGCCGAGGCCGTTCGCGCCCTGCAGTTCGAAGACATCGCCACCCAGGCGCTGGGCGGCGTGCATACCCATCTGGACCGCCTGACCGCGATCAACCGCGAAGCGGTGGCCCTGCAGGAACTGCTGCACCGCAATGGCGGCGTGTTCGACGAAGAAATCGCCAGCGCCCTGCAGCGCACCGGCAGCCGCCTGCGCGAACTGCGCAGCGAATGGGAACGCCCGCCGCACAAGCCGGTTGCCCAGCAGAGCATGGGCGCCGGTACGGTCGAACTGTTCTGATCCTGATGTCCGCTGCCTCTTCCGGCAGCCCGCAAGGCCCCGGTTCTGCCGGGGCCTTTGCCTGTAGCCCGCCGTTGGATGCATCCTGTACGCGCACCATGACCCTGATCCGCGCCCTGCCCCCGATCGAACACAACGAGCGCCCGCGCAATGCGGGTGTACGTGAGCAGCTGCGACAGCTGGAAGACGTGGCCCGCGAGGAAATGCAGGAACTGCTGCAGTTGGCCAACGCCCGCCCTGCCCCGCCGGTGCCGGGCGATGACCTGCTGGCACTGGCCTGGGATCTGGGGCTGGATGGGGATGCGTTGAAGTAGAGCCACGCCATGCGTGGATGGAACTGCCTACGTGGCATGATGCCCCGATCCCGTTCACGGAAGACCGATGGCCATCGCCCTGATCGCATTGCTGCTGATCGAAATCCTGCTGCTGGTGCTGTGGGCGCCGTTCTTCTTCCGCACCGGCATCGCGCTGTTCAACCAGCGCATTGCCGCTACGCCGGCAGAGCTGGCGCAGCTTTCGCTGGCCGGGCTGGAGCATGATCTGCCGGCCGATACCTGGCTTCGCCTGGTGTTCCGCGCACTGCCGGACGGCAGTATCGCCTTCCGCGAGAGCTTCGCGCCGAGTTTTGGTGGGCGCTATTTTCCGCTGATGCGCGGGCGGGTGATGATCGACGCACGGCGCAGGGAGGTGCGGGTGGTCGGGCTGTGCAGCTGGTTCGCGCTGGGCCTGACACTGATGCTGGTGCCGATCATCCTGTGGAGGCCAGCGGCATGGCCGATGCTGGTGGCACTGCTGCTGTTCTACATGGGCTATTTCATCCAGCGCCGTCGCTATGCAGGCGTGGTCGGTGCGGTACGCGCGCGCCTCCGCTGCGAATTTCCGCAGCGAACGGCTGCCGCATTGCAGTAGATCCACGCCATGCGTGGATGATCGCCGGTAAAGACGCGCAGATTCGGATTGTTTGCATGGACCTGGGCCGAATCACCCCTCATCGTGCAGGTCCGATTTCGGTTCAGATCAGTCCAGCGCCCATGACCAGCGCCGCCCTCTGCCTTTCAGTTGCTTTGCAGCTCCCGGTTGCCGCAGAACCGCTTGCCCTGGAGCCCGATTCCCTGCGTGCGCTTCATCAAGCTCTCCAGTCATTCGGCGATTTCCAGCAGCCGTACTCCGCGCCTATGGATGTGAACGATCCTGATGCAGGTGCGACCGACGCAACCGTCGAGGTCTCCGCCGGCTGCCTGCAGGGTGGTCCGCAGATCATCATCCTGGACGCTGATGTCGACGAGGCGCCGGAGCGGTACCTGGTGCTGGACAAGCCTTGGCATGGACTTCCTGCGGGCACGTTGCTGCTTGTCTCCGGACGCTCAGCGACCGTCATTCCAACCCACGAGGGGAGCCCGGAACTTGCACGGGCGGAGACACTACTCGCCTTCCTGGACTACCTGCCAATCAGCATGGATTGGGATGCGCTGGCCGTACCGAACACCGCGTTGCCTGTGACGGAGCGGGATCCTGACGAGTTCCTTCAGGGCTTCATTCCGAGCTCCACGGGTGAAGCAGTCCAGGAAGCCACCCTGGCTGCATGGGAAGGCGTGCTGCCCGACCTGCTGCTGGCGCTGTGGCGCCGTGACGGGTTGGCACGCTATCGCAACGACAAGGTGGCAATGGTCGATCCTGGGCGGTACGCAGGGCTTGTCGCAGCGCACCTGCGTGGAAATCCGCTGGAGGGTGTAGATACCTTTCACGCTTACGCCGTGACAGCCTTCGGTCAGCTTCTGATATGCGGGGAGACTACCGCGATACATATCAGCGTCGATGCACACAGCGGCGACGTTTCAGCGGACCGGGATGGAGAAAATCCCGGCGATGCTGCTGAGCGCGACTTCAGCCTGGAGCTTCTGCTGACGTTCCTCGATGGCCCTTATCTTGATGTCACCGACGAAGATGGGCAGCCCCTGTATGAGCATGCTCGTGAACGTCTGGGGCCATTGGCTCCGCAGGAGATCTACAGCTTTTCGCCTGTGGTTTCCGAAGGCGGTTGGAATGCGGCGCACCTGGTAAAGGTGGATCGCCTCGCTGAGCTGGAAGCTCTTGCCCGGATAGCACCCGGGAAGCCGCCGAGCCAACCGGATGCCGACAACCGGTAGCTCCGCGCCATGCTTGGATGGTGCGCTAATGTTCACGCATTTCGGATTGTTTGCATGGACCGTGGTGATCGACCTCCTCAACACTCGACTCCTCCTGAACTGGACAATGAGTGAAACGCTATGGCGAAGCCAGCACCAAAGAGGACGAAGAAAGAAGCTGTAGCCACCGGTGACGTTCTCAATGGCTGGACCAAGAAGCATCGAACAATGCTCCGCTTCATCCGCGCAGGCGATGTATTCTGCTTTACCCGCAATGATGGTTTTTACCACTTCGGACAGATCATTTCCGAGATCCCCATTGGCCATTCCGCACATATCTTTGGGACCCGCCGCAGGGAGACGACCCTCGCCCTTGCCGATCTGGAGCAAGCTAGACCACTAATGAATCCAGTCATCCTGGATAGCTACTCACTCTTTGACAGGAAAAGCGATCAGGATGGGGATTGGCGGGTTATCGGTCGACATGAACTTATCCATGCGACTGGCCTGGAGAACTACTTCTTCGTCTACGGCACCCCAGGGATCTGGCACAAGAGAAACGCAACCAACTCCATTCACTGCTCTGCAACCGAAGAGGAAGCGGCGGTTCTACCCTCCCTGACTCCGTTGAACAACTTCAAGATATGGAGAGCAATCGACACTCTCTCTAATCGTTGGGCGGAGTAGGTCTGGCCGCCAAAGCCAGCTCACCCACGGGAACCGACGGAAAAGACAACTCCCAGTCGGTCTTCGCTCTACGGTAACAACCCTATTGATGTCGCACGCGCGGCAGACCTGCGTCACTTATGGATGATCACGCGTGCAAGCATTCGTGCCGACCAAGGTCGGCACCTACCAAAGCAGTTCAATGCGGTGCATTGTTCGGCGCACATGCGTGGTTGGTAGATCCACGCCATGCGTGGATGATCGCGGGCGCGCACATTCGTGTCGACCAAGGTCGACACCTACCAAGGCCCGTGGGTTGTTCGGGGCGCGCGCGTGGTTGGTAGATCCACGCCATGCGTGGATGATCGCGAGCGTGCGCATTCGTGCCGACCAACGGTCGGCACCCACCAAAGTCGGGCTGCGTCAAAGCCGACACCTGCCAGTGCAGAGTGTCAGCGCGCCAGCACGACCTCGCTGGCAGCGTCGGTGCGCCCGGGCGCGGCGTGCTGCTGCCGCAGCCATTGCGCCAGGTCGCGCGGGCTGAGCGGGCGCGAGTACAGGTAACCCTGGATCTCATCGCAGCCCTGGCGGCGCAGCATGTCTTCTTCCTGGTGCGTTTCCACACCCTCGGCCACCACCTTCATGCCCAGCGCATGGCCCAGGTGCACGATCGCCTGGGTCACTTCCGCTGTTCCCGAATCATGCAGCATGCCCTGCACGAAGCTGCGGTCGATCTTCAGGCGGCCGACCGGGAAACGGTTGAGGTAGTTGAGGTTGGAGAACCCCGTGCCGAAGTCGTCCACCGCCAACGGCACGCCATGGCGCTCGAGCACATCGAAGCAGTGGCGCAGGATCTCGGTGTCACGGATCAGGGCGGATTCGGTCAGCTCCAGTTCCAGGCGCTGCGGCGGCCAGCCGTGCGCGTGGCAGATGTCGATCACCCGTTCGGCAAAGCCGCGGTCGCGCAGCTGCACGGCCGACACGTTCACCGCGATGCGCTCGAAATGCAGGCCGGCGCGGTCCCATGCTGCGGCCTGGCGGCAGGCCTCGGCCAGTACCCAGTCGCCGATGCGCACGATCTCGCCGCACTTCTCGGCGATGGGGATGAATTCGGCCGGGCTGCAGTAGCCGACGCCGGGGCGGTGCCAGCGCAGCAGCGCTTCGATTGCCGGGGGCTCACCGTGGTGGGCATGCAGCAGCGGCTGGTAGGCCAGGCTGAACTCATCGCGTTCGATGGCACCGTGCAGCCCGTGCTCGATATCCAGCCGGCGCTGGATGCGTGCCAGTGCATCCTGGCTGTAGTACTGGTAAGTGTTGCGCCCGGCTTCCTTGGCGGCATACATGGCGGCATCGGCCGCGCGCAGCAGCGAGTCGAAATCGGTCTGCGACTCCCCGAGCATGGCGATGCCTACGCTGGCGCCGACCTTCAAGGTGGTGTCGCCGCGACGCAGCGGCTCGGCCAGCGAGGCGATCAGCTTGCGTGCCACGTGCCCGGCATCCTCCGGCTCGGCCAGGTCGCGCAGCACCACGATGAATTCGTCGCCACTGAAGCGCCCGAACAGATCGTTGTTGCGCAGGTTCTGGTGCAGGCGTGTCGCGGCGGCCTTCAGCAGCGCATCGCCGGTGGCATGGCCAAAGCTGTCGTTGATGTTCTTGAAGCCATCCAGGTCGATGAACAGCATGGCCAGCGAGGTGCCGCGATCACGCGCTTCCTCGATGGCTTCGGAGGTCTGTTCGCCCAGCAGCACGCGGTTGGGCAGCCCGGTGAGCAGATCGTAGTGGGCCAGCAGCTCGATCCGCTCGTTGGCTTCGCGTTCGCGGGTGATGTCACGGAACAGGACCACGAAACGCGCCGGCAGGCCATCACGACGATCCAGTTCGATCAGCACCTGTACCCATACCCGCAGGCCCGACTGACGGTAGAAACACAGGTCCAGCTGTTCAGGCAGGCCGCCGCCGGCAATGCGTGCCAGCGCCGTTTCAAATGCGGCCCGCGAGTCCTCCGCGTACAGCGCCAACGCCTGGTCCAGGGTGATGGGTTCCTTGCGCAGGCCGTGGATGCGGTAGCACTCCTCGGTCCACTGCATGTTGCGGGTGGCCACTTCGATCTCGCAGCCACCGATGCGCCCAAGCGCTGAAACCCGGTTGAGCAGCTCGGTACGCCACCGGATGAGGGCATCGGTCTGGTGTTGTTCGGTGATGTTCTGCACCTGCCCGAGCAGGCGCTTGGGCTGGCCATCCATGTCCAGCAGCGGCTGCATCCAGAGCCGCAGATGCTGCGACGGCTCGTTGGCGCCGCGGCTCAACTCCAGTTCGATGTTGGCGGCGCGGCCGTCGCGCCACAGGCGGCGCCAGGCCGCGCGCAACGCGCCCCGCGAGCGCGGATGCAGCTGCTTCAGCCAGCGCCGCTGCCCGGGCGAACTGCCCTGCTGAAGGGCCAGCAGCGAACGCAGCTCTGGCGACCACCAGAACGCGCGGCTGTGCGGATCGAACGACCAGCTGCCCATGCTGGCAATGCGCTGGGCCTCGCGCAGGTGCAGCTGCTGTTCCTGCAGCAGGCCTTCCAGCTGTTTCTGCTGCTCGATATCGGTATGCGTGCCGACCATGCGCAGTGGCTGGCCATCGACGGTGCGGGCGACCACGCGACCGCGATCCAGTACCCACCGCCATTGGCCATCGCCCTGGCGGAAGCGGAACTGGGCACTGTACTGCTCGCTGTGGCCGCGCAGGTGCTCGTCGAGTGCGGCGCGCACCTGGACGATGTCCTCGGCGTGCACGCGCGTGAGCATCTGGGTGGCGGTCTCGTCGCCAAGCGCGGGCGTGCGGGTCACCCGGTCGCTGGGAATATCCCAGTCCCACAGGCTGTGCCCTGCACTGTCCAGCGCCAGCTCCCAACGTCCGCCACCGTCGACCGGCACCGGCTCGGGAACGCTCAGGGTGAAGGCCAGCAGGTTGCCGTTGCCATCATGCACTGCACGCAGGTGACCGTCGTAGTGGCCACGCGGGCCACCGGGCAATGTGCAGGCGACGATACCGCCGTCGGCGGCCAGCAGCCGCAGGTCTTCGAGCATCGGCGCGTAGGCGGCCACCGTGGCCGGCAGGCCGTGCTCGCGCGCAGCCGGATTGGCCGCGAGCGGACGCCCGCTACGGTCGACGATGACCAGCGCCGAGGCGAGCGGATGCTGCAGCAGGCTGGCGATGATCCCTTGGTCCACGCGATCTTGCTCCGGATGACACGCCCGACAGCGGGGCACGCAGTGGTTAACGGCGCCTGCGGCGGATAATTGAGTGGCCACGGCACACCTGCGCGGTAAGATGGCCTGCGCCCCCTCATTCCCGCCCTGTCCATGCCCGCAGAACCGACCGGCACTGCCCCTGTTCCCGACCCGCGGATGGCGCAGGCGCTGGGGCGCGACCGTCGGCGGGTGGTGCTGAGCTATCTGGTGATGGCGCTGGCCTGGATGATCGCCACCGACGTGGCCGTGACAGCGCTGGTGCCTGACCCGCAACAGGCGGCGCTGTGGCAGAGCGTGAAGGGATCGTTCTTCGCGCTGGCCAGCGCTGGCCTGCTCTACCTGCTGCTGCGGCCGCTGGCCGAGCACGTGCTGCATACCCACGCGCGCCTGCAGGCCTCGGAGCTGCGCCTGCGGCAGATGTTCGAGGGCAACCCCGGCCCGATCCTGGTCTACGACCTGGATACGCTGGCCATTCTCGATGCCAACCCCGCCGCCTGCAGCACCTTTGGCTGGCAACGCGACGACCTTCTGGAACAGACCATCGGCGTTCTCTGGCCCCCCGGCCAGGACCAGGCCCTGCAGACCAAGCTGGAGGAGATCCGCGGTGCGCCGGAGCTGCTGTGCATCCTGCGCGCACAGCTGCAGCTGCGCGATGGCAGCCTGCGGCAGATGGAGCTGCGCTCGAACGCGATCGACTACGACGGCCACAATGCGCGCCTGCTGATCGCCATCGACCGCACCGCCGAAGACCTGGCCCAGCTGCGCCGCGACCAGGCACTGGCGCGGGTGGAAGAGGCGCATGAACTGGCCCGCATCGGCGCCTGGGAACTGGACCCCTCCAGCGGCCAGGGACGCTATTCAAACCAAGTGTATCGCCTGCTTGGTCGCCGCCCGCCGGAGGCCCGGCGCTGGCACCGCTTCGACGAGCTGCTGGTGGCTGCAGATCCGGCCACCGCCGCGCAGACCGAGCAGCTGCTGGCCGAGCTGTGCTCGGGCGAACAGGTGCAGGTGGACGTGCTGCTGCCGCTGCTGGCGATGGATGGCCGCGCGTTGATGGTGCACCTGCGTGCAGCCAGCGGCGTGGATGAAGCTGGTCGTGACCGGGTGCTGGGCACGCTGCAGGATGTGACCGAGCGCGAACAGTCGCGGCGCCTGCTGCGCGAGCGCGAGGAACAGTTCCGCGAGCTGGTGCGGGTGCTGCCCGATGGCGTGGTGATCCTGTCCGACGAGCATGTGCTGTATGCCAATGCCTGGGCCGCCGACCTGTTCGGCTTTGGCAGCCACACCTTGCTGGGCGAGCCGCTGTCGGCACTGGTGGCCGCCAGCGATCTGGCCCGGGTGCGTGCGCAGATGCGCGCCGGGCAGCCGCAGCATGGGCCGGGCCACAGCAGCGTGGTGGCCATGCAGCGCGCCGACGGTCGCAGCTTCCATGCCGGACTGGCGGTGGGTGAGGTGCGTTACGGTGGTCGCGACTGCAAGCTGCTGATCGTGCGTGACCTGAGCGAATCCGAGCAGACCCGCCGTGCGCTGGAAACCAGCAACCGCGAGCTGCAGGCGATGGCCGGCCGGCTGTTCTCGCTGCAGGAAGACGAGCGCCGTGCGATCTCGCGTGACCTGCACGATGACATCGGCCAGGCCATCACCGCGATCAAGCTGTCGGCCTATGCGGCGCAGGACGAGGATGATGCGCAGCGGCGAGGCGAGGACCTGGCGCAGATCGTCAGCCTGGCCGACACGACCGTCGCCAAGCTGCGTGACATCTCTACCCTGTTGCGCCCGCCACAGCTGGACGCGCTGGGGCTTGAGGCGGCGCTGAGCTGGCAGGCGCGGGTGCTGTTCCGCTCATCCCCGGTGGAGCTGCTGGCCGAGATCGAGTCACTGCCCACGCGGCCGGACAACAGCATCGAGCAGGCCTGCTTCCGCATCGCCCAGGAAAGCCTGACCAATGTGCTGCGCCACGCCTGCGCCAGCCAGGTGCAGCTGCAGCTGCGCGACATCGACCAGCGCGGCCTGCACCTGCAGATCCGTGACGATGGCGAAGGGTTTGATCCCGATGGCCCGCGCGGCCTTGGCCTGATCGTGATGCGCGAACGCGCGCAGAGCGTGGGCGGGCACGTGCGGATCGAGTCGGCGCATGGCGCCGGCACCCTTGTCGATGTCCATCTTCCTTACCAGGCCGCCACCACGGCGACCGTCGAGTCTTCGGAATACTGAGCCCATGTGGAATCCCAACCTGCCCCCGGTCAGCATCGATGATGCACCTGATCGCCTTGGCGCCGGCAACCCCGAGCTGCAGGCGATGGTCGCCGAGGCCGCATCCGGCGGCACCGCGCTGATGCTGATGCACGTGGACATCGATCACTTTGCTTCGGTGAACGAGAACATGAGCGCCGAAGTGGGCGACCAGGCCCTGGTGTTGGTGGCGCAGCGGCTGCAGTCGTACCTGCGCGGGCGCGGCAAACTGTGGCGGCATGGCAGTGACGAGTTCCTGATCGCGGTACCGCGCAGCGCGGACCTGCCGCTGCCGGAGGACTTCGCCGAGGAGATCCGGCAACAGATGGAGCTGCCGCTCTCGGTGCTGCCCTATACGCTGTTCATGACCGGCAAGCTGGGCGTGAGCCTGTGCCCGGAACATGCCAGCAATGCCTCGCGCCTGCTGGACCACGCCGAGGATGCGCTGTACCTGGCGGCACGCGAAGGTGGCAATGCCGTGCGCATCCACGCCGTGGATACACCGCCCAGCGCGCACAGCGAGAGCATCATCGCCCGGCAGATCGTCGACGCCATCCCCAATGGCGAACTGAAACTGCGCTACCAGCCGCTGGTGAGCGCACGCGACGGCCACGTGGTGGGCATGGAAGCGCTGCTGCGCTGGCAGTCGCCGACCCTGGGCATGCTGGTGCCGGAGCGATTCATGCGCACCGCCGAGCGGTTGGGCATCATCGTGCAGATCGGCACCTGGGTGCTGGAAGGCGCGCTGAAGCAGGCACGGCTGTGGCGCGACCAGGGCTTTGATGACTTCACCATCGCGGTGAACGTGTCGACCCTGCAGCTGCTGCGGCCGAATTTCTTTGCCGAAGTGATGGGCGTGATCCAGGCCTCGGGCGTGCCGGCGCAGATGCTGACGCTGGAGATCAACGAAAGCGCGCTGACCAACAACGTCAATTTCGTCCACGAAACCCTGGCCAACCTGCGCAACGAAGGCATCAGCCTGAGCCTGGACAACTTCGGCACCGGCGATTCCAGCCTGAGCGCACTGGTGCGCTACCCGGTGGACAAGCTGAAGATCGACCGCAGTTTCATCAAGAGCGCGCCGGCCGGCAACCGCGAGGCCGCCATCGCCCGCGCGATCATCGCGATGGGCCACCAGCTGGGCATGACCGTGATCGCCAACGGCGTGGAATCGCAGGCGCAACTGGGGTTCCTGCGCCGCAACGACTGCGATGTGTTCCAGGGCTACCTGTTCGGGGAGCCGATGTCGGCTGACGCGGCCGGCATGACCCTGCGCCGCCGCTACCTGCGCCCGGAAGCGTTCGCCGAAACGCGGCCGGACCGCACCCTGCTGCTGCTGGACGACGAAGAGAACGTGCTGCGCTCGCTGGTGCGTCTGTTCCGCCGTGATGGTTACCGCATCCTGGCCGCCGGCAACGTGCGTGATGCGTTTGACCTGCTGGCCATCAACGATGTGCAGGTGATCCTGTCCGACCAGCGCATGAGCGACATGAGCGGCACCGAGTTCCTGGGCCGGGTGAAGATGCTGTACCCGGACACGATCCGGCTGGTGCTGTCCGGCTACACCGACCTCAACACGGTGACCGATGCGATCAACCGCGGCGCGATCTACCGCTTCCTGACCAAGCCGTGGAACGACGATGAGCTGCGCAAGCACATCCACCAGGCGTTCCGCACGTATGAGGAACAGCGCCGCAGCAATGGCGGGCTGGTGGCCGCCGAGCCGGCCGACGGCGGTGAGGATCGTTCGCCGCTGCGGTAACCGCATTCGCCGGGCCATGCCCGGCGACCGCGATCAGCGCGGCTGCTTGATCGGCAGCACCAGGCGGAAGCGCGAACCGACGCCGGGCGTGCTGTCCAGGTCGATGCGGCCGTGATGCTTGTTGATGATGCTGTAGGAAATCGACAGCCCCAGGCCGGTACCGCTGCCCACCGGCTTGGTGGTGAAGAACGGATCGAAGATGCGCTGGCGCAGTTCCGGTGAAATGCCGCCACCGGTGTCCTCGAATTCCACCCACACCGTCTCGGCATCCACACCGGTGCGCACGGTGATCGTGCCGCGCTCGGCGATGGCATGGCCGGCATTGAGCAGCAGGTTCATGTAGACCTGGTTCAATTCCGAAGGCAGGCATTCCACCAGCGGCAGCTGGCCGAACTCGCGCACCAGGTGCACTTTGTACTTGAGCTCGTTCCAGATGATGTTGATGGTCGATTCAAGACCCGAATGCAGGTCGACCAGTTTCCAGGACTCGTCGCGGCCGGAATAGGAGAAGTCCTTCAGGTCGCGCACGATGCGGGTCACCCGCTCGATGCCCTCACGGGATTCGGCCATCAGCTGCGGCAGATCGCGGCTGATGAAATCGATGTCCAGGCGGTCACGGATATCGTCGATTTCCGGGATCAATGCCTTCGGATCAGGCGCGCGCAGGGCGCGTTCGTAGGCTTCGATGACGGTGAACAGGCTGCGCAGGTATTCCTGCAGGCTGCCCAGGTTGGAGTGCACATAGCCGATCGGATTGTTGATCTCGTGCGCCACGCCTGCGGCCAGCTGGCCGATGGACGCCATCTTTTCCGATTGCAGCAGCTTTTCCTGGGTACCGTTCAGGCGCAGGTACGCCTGCCGCAGCTCGGCATGGCGCTGCTGCAGTTCGCGCTCGTAGTCTTCCTGCCCTTCGATGTGGCGGAACAGTGCCAGGAAATGCCCGGAACCGGGCTCGCCATGGAAATACAGATGGGCGATGACCACGCCCTCGCCCAGCGGCAGGCTGCCGTTCCAGTGACCCTGCTGGCGCGCGTGTTCCAGCGCATCGGGCGGCAGCAGCTCGCGCAGGCGCTGCGGTGCGGGCAGTGCACCTTCATCGCCACCCAGCAGGTTCTGCGCGGCCGGATTGGCCAGTGCAATCTGCCCGTCCTCGGTGAACAGCAGCAGGCCTTCGCGCAGGCGCTCGAGCAGGGCCTGCAGCACCGGCTGCGGCGGAAGGGGGGCGGTAACCAGGGCGTTGGCGGCGGACACGGCGACTCGGGGCGATCAAACAGGAGCCCAATATACGCGCTCGTGCGGCGGGCTACAGCCCGGCCACGGCGGCCAGGCGACCGCCGGTCTGTCAGGCGACGGCGAGCGGCCGTCGCGCGGTGACCGTATGCGATTGGCCCTTGGCGTCGTATGCCGAGGACTCTTCGGTGCGGCCCATCTGCCGCAGCGCCCAGTTGACCTCACGGCGCCGCCGCGACAGCAGCACGCCGTTGGCCCGGTTGCGCTCGGCCAGTTCCTGCAGCTGCTCGCCCTGCCCCACCGGTGGCGCGCCTTCCAGCGCACGCAGCGCTTCCAGCTTCGCACCGGTGGCACGGATCAGGGCGTGCACGTCGTGCTCGACCAAGGCCTGGCGTTCAACGTCCAGGGCCTCGGCAAGACGCTGCAGCGACTCGCTCATCGCCGCGGTCATCCTTGCAGCTGCTGGTCCAGCTCAAGCATGCGCGAAGCGATCGCGTCCGGATTGATCTTGTAGGTGCCGTTCTGCAGGGATTCGCGCACAGCGGCAACGCGCTGGGCGTCGATCGCCGGGGCGGTGCTCAGCTCACGCTCGATGGCCTGCAGGTTGGTGGCTTCGCCGGTCAGGCGCAGGCTGTCAGCCGCCTCGACCGGGCGTGCCGCCGAATCGGTGCTCACGCCGGGTTTTGCCGCCGGAGTGGTCACGCTGCGCAGTGCCTGGGGGACCTGCAGGTTGCCGTCGATTTTCTGGCTCATGGGGTGTCCTGGAGTTGCCGTACACAAGGGATAACGGCCGCAGGGCCGTGATCTTTAGGGGAATTCTGCATTATTTCAACGCGCCACGATTACGTCACCGGCCGCATCCACCATGCCCTGCACGATACGGCGCGAGGACAGGTTTTCCACAGAAACGCGCTCGTTCTGCCCGGCATCGCCCAGTGCGCGTCCGGCGATACGGACTTCCACCGAGCCGCGCCGCGACACCAGCGCCACACTGTCTCCTCTCTTGATGAGACGCTGTGCCACCAGGTCATTGCTCGACAACAGCGTCCCCGCCGACAGCGGCCGGCGGGCGATGCGCCCGATGGCGGCGGCCGGATCGGCCAGTACAGCACCTGCAATCCGTGCCGCGTCACGCTGGGCAGTACTGATATCGGCGGCGGCGATGGTTTCTCCAGTGCCGATGCCACGGGTCAGCACCAGCACGGTCTGGTTGCGGCGCACCTTCACCGGTACGAACAGGCGCCAGCCGCCGGCATCGGGGCAGCTGACTTCCACCGTGGTGTTGGCGGTGGGCTGCACCTGCAGGGCGCTTCCACAGCGCGGCAGGCGCAGCGCATCGGCAACGACCGCCTCGCCTTCGGTGCCGGCTGCCAGGGTCGACAGCGCGGCCGTACGGATGCTGGCGACCGGCTGCCAGTCGGCCGCGGCGGCCCACGGCGCTGCCATGGCCAATGCCATCGCCATTAGAAGTGATGTGACCCGGCGCATGGCGCCTCCTGTCGGTAGGATCTGGCCCGGGGAGGTGCAAGCGCTGTGCCAGAGGACGGGCAGCGCCAATCGAACATGGCGCGAGGCTGTAGAAGCGGTGTTGAAGACCACCCTCAAGTTCCGCCACTCCGGCGCCGATACAGCAGCCATGTCCCATGACCTGCTCAACCGGATCGACCAGCGAACCCGACTGGCCGGCCACAACCGCCTGGCGCTGCTGCTGTTCCGCCTCGGCGGACGTCAGCTTTTTGGCGTCAATGTCTTCAAGGTGCAGGAAGTACTGCGCCGCCCGGAACTGTTCCAGGTGCCCGGCCTGCCCAGCCAGTTTGCTGGCGTGGCCGACGTGCGCGGCCGTTCGGTGCCGGTGCTCGACCTGGGCCTTGCCATCGGCCACCCCGAGCGCGAACCGGATGCGGATACCGCGCCGGGCTATCTGGTGGTGACGGAGTTCAACCGCTCCATCCAGGGCTTCCTGGTCAGCGGCGTGGAGCGCATCGTCAACATTGCGGTGGAAGACATCCACCCGCCGCCGGAACTGGGCGCTGAATCGAGCTACCTGACGGCGGTGACCCGCTTCCAGGGTGAGCTGATCCAGGTGATCGACGTGGAAAGCGTGCTGGCTGACATCGCCCAGGTGCGCGGCGAAGCCGTGCTGGACCCGGCCATGGCGATGCCGGCCGATGCGCCGCAGCTGCAGGTGCTGGTGGTCGACGATTCGCGGGTGGCGCGCCAGCAGATCCGCAGCGTGCTGGACCAGCTGGGGGTGGGCGCGACCCTGCTCTCGGATGGCAAGCAGGCGCTGGACCACCTGCTGCAGATCCATGCTTCGGGCGAAAACCCGGCCGAACGCTATGCCATGGTGATCTCGGACATCGAGATGCCGGCCATGGACGGCTATACGCTGACGACGGAAATCCGGCGCCACGCCGGGCTGTCCGGACTGTACGTGCTGCTGCACACCTCGCTGTCGGGCGTGTTCAACAACGCGATGGTCGAGCGGGTGGGCGCCAACGCGTTCGTCGCCAAGTATTCGCCGCACGAACTGGCCGACTTCGTGCTGGACCGCCTGCGCAAGGTGGCGATGGCGGCGTAAGGCCTGCCGGGCTTTCCGCCGGGCATCGCCCGGCGCTACCGGATACTGGCGGCACTACCAGGTAGCGCCGGGCGGCCATGCCCGGCGAGCGCAGTGGCGCACCGCCGCCCTTCCCTTTTGGCACACCCCTTGCAGCTTCCCGGGCAACGTTCCCGTGGGAGTGCACCGTGCGCAACCTGATTACCGACTACCTGGGCGTCCACGCCCAGGCCATGCCGTTGCGCGAACAGCGGATGAAGCTGATCGCCAGCAATCTCGGCAATGCCGACACCCCCGGCTACAAGGCCCAGGACCTGGACTTTGATTCGGCCCTGCGCCATGCCCAGGGCCTGGATGCCAACGGCCTGATGACCACCACCAACGAACAGCACTACGAAATCAGTAGTGGCCTGAATCCGTTCCAGGTGGCCCGCGAAGGCGTACAGCCCAGCATCGACGGCAACACCGTCGACCCCGACGCCGAGCGTGCCGCCTATGGCCGCGCCGCGCTGGAGTACCGCGCCTCGCTGAGCTTCGTTGAAAGCAAGGTGCGTTCCATGCTCACCGCGATCACGGGGCAATAAGCCATGAGCAACCTGCCGATCTTCGACATCGCCGGCTCCGCGCTGCAGGCGCAGTCGGTGCGCATGAGCACCATCGCCTCCAACCTGTCCAACGCCGACAGCATCGCCGGTTCCGCCGACGCGGTGTACAAGCCGCTGGAACCGATCTTCCAGGCCGTGACCAGCAAGACCGACCCGAACATCACCTCGGTGAAGGTCAAGGAAATCACCCAGAGCGATGCGGCGCCGATCAAGCGCTACGAGCCGGGCCATCCGCTGGCCGACGGCGATGGCTACATCTACCAGCCCGACGTCGATCCGGTGGCGCAGATGGTCAACCTGATCTCGACCTCGCGCAATTACCAGGCCGGCGTGGAGATGTTGACCACCGCCAAGGAACTGGCCCTGGCCACCCTGACCATGGGCCGCTGAGGCCCGCTGCACCGGACATTGCCATGACCACTGCCGTCAACAACCAGAGCAACCAGGACGTCTACACCGCCCTTGGCCTGAACGCCCCCAACAGCAACGCCACCAAGAAGAAGAACACGCTGGACCAGGCCGATTTCCTGCGCCTGATGACCGAACAGCTGCAGCACCAGGATCCGCTGAAGCCGATGGACAACACGCAGATGGTCTCGCAGATGGCGCAGATGTCGACCGTGCAGGGCATCACCGATCTGAACAAGTCGGTGAAGGGCTTCCAGGAGTCGATGGCCAGTGACCAGGTGCTGCGTGGTGCCGCGCTGGTCGGCCACCAGGTGCTGGTGCCGTCGGAAAAACTGGTGCTGGAAAAGGAAGGTTCGGTGGAAGGTACCGTCGCCGCACCGGCCGCCGGCATCGTCACCGTGGACGTCACCGACGCCAATGGCGCCAAGGTCACCTCGATCAGCGTGGAAGCCAAGGCCGCCGGCGAAACCGCCTTCACCTGGGATGGCAAGGATGCCAACGGCAAGCGCATGGAACCGGGCAAGTACAACATCGTCGCCAACCATGTGGATGGCGCCGGCAAGAGCACCACGCTGTCCACCTTCGTGCAGGCGCCGGTGGAAAGCGTGACCGTCGGTTCCGACGGCCTCTACCTGAATCTCAAGGGCCTGGGCACGGCCCCTCTTGACTACGTGCTCCGCGTCAGCTGAGCCGCACCCACCGCATCCAACAGGAGCATCCCATGGGCTTCAATATTTCCCTGTCCGGCATCAACGCTGCCAACTCGGACCTGAGCGTCACCGCCAACAACGTCGCCAACGTCAACACCACCGGCTTCAAGCAGTCGCGTGCTGAATTTGCCGACCTGTTCGCCGCCACCAGCTATGGCCTGTCCAAGAACGCGATCGGTTCGGGCGTGCGTGTCTCCAACGTCGCCCAGCAGTTCATCCAGGGCAACAACGAGCAGACCGGCCGCAGCCTGGACATGGCCATTTCCGGTGAGGGCTTCTTCACCATGAACATGAACGGTGCCCGCGTGTACTCGCGTGCCGGCAACTTCCAGACCGATGCCGCCGGTTACGTGGTCAACCCGCAGGGTGCACGCCTGCAGGTGTTCGCACCCAACGCCGATGGCACCAACTTCGACGCCGGCCGCATGGTCGACCTGCAGTTGCTGACCACCGACAGCCCGCCCAAGCAGACCAGCGAGGTCAAGGTCGGCTTCACCCTGCCCGGCAATGCCAAGCAGCCGACGGTGACCACCTTCGACCCGACCAATTCCAACAGCTACAGCCACTCCAGCGGCGGCATCACCGTGTACGACTCGCTGGGCGTGAGCCACACCCAGGTGTCCTACTTCGTGAAGGAAGCGGCCACCAACGCCTGGACCGTGCACAACTACGTCGATGGCCAGCCGGCGGGCACGCCGACGCCGCTGACCTTCGACAACGCCGGCAAGCTGACCGCACCGGCCAACGGCAGGATCAGCCTGGGCACGTTCACCCCGACCACCGGTGCCGGCGTGCTGAACATGACCCTGGATGTGAGCGGCTCGACCCAGTACGGCGAGAAGTTCGCGCTGCGCAACACCCAGCAGGATGGCTACGCGGCCGGCAAGCTCAACGAGATCACCGTTTCGGAAACCGGCGTGGTGTTCGCCCGCTATTCCAATGGCGACGACAAGCCGCTGGGCCAGGTGGCACTGACCAGCTTCAACAATCCGCAGGGCCTGGAACAGAAGGGCAACAACCTGTGGGTGGAGACCTTCGATTCGGGCACGCCGCGTACCGGTGCAGCCGACACCTCCAACCTCGGCAAGATCCAGGCCGGTTCGCTGGAATCGTCCACCGTCGACCTCACCGAACAGCTGGTCAACATGATCACCGCGCAGCGCAACTTCCAGGCCAACGCGCAGATGATCACCACCCAGGACCAGATCACCCAGACCGTCATCAACATCCGTTGATGACCTGCTGACCCTGTCACGGAACTCCCCGCATGGATAAAGCCCTTTACGTGGCGATGACCGGTGCCCGCGCCTCCCTGCAGGCGCAGGGTACGCTCAGCCACAACCTCGCCAACTCCGACACCCCCGGCTTCAAGGAAGCGCTGGCCAACACCGAAGCCTTCCCGATCCGCGGCCCGGGCTTTGCCTCGCGGGTGGATGCGCTGCACGTCGACGCCGGCTTCAACCGCACCGCCGGCGCGCAGCACATCACCGGCAAGCCACTGGACCTGTCATTGCAGACAGGCACCTGGCTGGCCGTGCAATCCACCGACGGCAGTGAAGCCTATACGCGTGGTGCCGCGCTGTCGGTCACCCCGAACGGCCAGCTGGTGACCTCCAGCGGCCGCCCGGTGCTGGATGACAACAACAACCCGATCGCGATTCCGCCCTACCAGGCAATGGAGATCGGCAACGACGGCACGATCTCGATCATCCCGCAGGGCGAAGGCCCGCAGACCATGGCGATGATCGGCCGCATCAAGGTCGTGCAGGCCCCGGACGAGCGCCTGGAACGCGGCCTGGACGGCCTGTTCCGCAACACCGACCCGCTGCAGCCCTTCGCCCAGGCGCAGGGTACGGCCGTGCACAGCGGCCAGCTGGAAGGAAGCAACGTCGATGCCGCCGGGGCACTGGTGCAGATGATCCAGCTGCAGCGCCAGTACGAAATGCAGGTGCAGGTGATCAAGCACGGCGATGACAACGCACGCAGCGCCAACAGCATGCTGCGCCTGGGCAGCTGACGGAATTCCGGCACCGGCACGCGCCGGTGCTGGCACGCCGCTTGCACCACCTCCCCCATGGGCCGCACTGCGCGGCCGGTTTCACCCAGACAGGACTCCGAAGATGAACCAGGCATTGTGGATCGCGAAAACCGGACTGGATGCGCAGCAGATGCGCATGTCGGTGGTTTCCAACAACCTCGCCAACACCAACACCACCGGCTTCAAGCAGGACCGCGCCAGCTTCGAGGATCTGCTGTACCAGCAGGTGCGCCAACCCGGTGGTTCGTCTTCGGCACAGACCCAGCTGCCTACCGGCCTGCAGATCGGCACCGGCGTGCGCGTGGTGGCCACGGCCAAGAACTTCGAACAGGGCAGCCAGCAGCAGACCGGCCGCGCGCTGGACGTGATGGTCAACGGCCGCGGCTTCTTCGAAGTGCAGATGCCCGACGGCAGCTCCGCGTACACCCGCGACGGCTCGTTCAAGATCAACCAGGACAGCGAGCTGGTCACCAACAGCGGCTACCCGGTGCAGCCGGGCATCCAGATTCCCGAAGGCGCGCAGTCGGTGACCATCGGTACCGACGGCACCATCAGCGTGAAGATGGCCGATGGCGCCGCCTCGGTGGAAGTGGGCGCGCTGACCCTGACCGATTTCGTCAACCCGGCAGGCCTGCAGGCACGTGGTGAAAACCTGTTCCTGGAAACCACTGCATCGGGCCCGGCACAGAACGGCAACCCTGGCTTGAATGGCCTTGGCACCGTGGTGCAGGGCGCGCTGGAAGGCAGCAACGTCAATGTGGTGGAAGAACTGGTGTCGATGATCGAAACCCAGCGCGCCTACGAAATGAACGCCAAGGCGATCTCCACCACCGACTCGATGCTGGGTTACCTCAGCAACAAGCTCTGACCGGCCCAACCGGATAAACGCCATGTCGCCCCTCTCTTCCCTCGCCCGCACTGCCCTCGCCTGCGCCGTGGCTGCCCTGCTGGGTGGCTGCGTGATCGCCGGCGATGTGCGCCCCTACCCGACGATGGCGCCGCTGCAGCCGATCATGCCCCCGCAGGCCGAACCGACCGCCGGCGCGATCTACGCCGCCGGCCCGACGCTGCAGCTGTACTCGGACCGTCGCGCGCGCGATGTCGGCGACCTGCTGACGATCACCCTGCTGGAAAACACCACCGCGCAGACCAGCGCCAACACTGCCACCAACAAGGAATCGAACCTCAGCCTGGGCACGCCGTCGATCCTGGGCGCGCCGGTAACGCTGGGTGGCAAGGACATCCTCAGCGCCACTGCCAAGGGCGCGCGCGATTTCACCGGCAAGGGCAACAGCGCGCAGAGCAACCGCCTGCAGGGCAACGTGACCGTGACCGTGGTGCAGCGCCTGCCCAACGGCAACCTGGTGGTGCAGGGGCAGAAGAACCTGCGGCTGAACCAGGGCGATGAACTGGTGCAGGTGCAGGGCATCGTGCGCCCCGGCGACATCAGCGCGGACAACACCGTGCCCTCCAGCCGCGTGGCGGAAGCCCGCATCGTCTACGGCGGTCGCGGCCCGGTCGCGCAGTCCAACGCGATGGGCTGGTTGAGCCGCTTCTTCAACTCCGGCCTGACGCCGTTCTGAGTATGGCCATGAAACTTTTCATCTCTTCTTCCTGGCAGCGACGCACGGCGTCGCTCTACTGTGCAGCGTTCATGCTCCTGGCGGCGGCTTCCCCGGCCAGTGCCGAGCGCATCAAGGATCTGGCCCAGGTCGGTGGCGTGCGCGGCAACGCGCTGGTGGGTTACGGCCTGGTGGTGGGCCTGGATGGCAGCGGCGATCGCACCAGCCAGGCACCCTTCACCGTGCAGAGCCTGAAGAACCTGCTGGGCGAGCTGGGCGTGAACGTTCCCGCCAACGTCAACCCGCAGCTGAAGAACGTGGCGGCCGTGGCCATCCATGCCGAGCTGCCGCCGTTCGCCAAGCCGGGCCAACCGATCGACATCACCGTTTCCTCGATCGGCAATGCCGTTTCGCTGCGCGGTGGCTCGCTGCTGATGGCCCCGCTGCGCGGTGCCGATGGCCAGGTCTATGCGATCGCGCAGGGCAACCTGATCGTGGGCGGCTTCGGCGCGCAGGGCAAGGACGGTTCGCGGGTCTCGGTGAACGTACCCAGCGTCGGCCGCATTCCCAATGGCGCCACTGTCGAACGCGCCCTGCCGGACGTGTTCGGTGCCAGCGGCGAGATCACCCTGAACCTGCACAACAGTGACTTCACCACCATCTCGCGGATGGTCGGCGCACTCAACAATGCATTCGGCGAAGGCTCGGCCCGCGCCGTGGACGGCGGCACCGTGGCGGTGCGCGCACCGACCGACGCCGGTGCCCGCATCGGCCTGCTGGCCCGCATCGAGAACCTGGAACTGACCCCCGGCGCAGCACCGGCCAAGGTGGTGGTCAATTCGCGCACCGGCACCGTGGTGATCGGCCAGCAGGTGCGCGTGGGCCCGGCTGCGATCTCGCATGGCTCGCTGACCGTGACCATCCAGGAAAACACCAACGTCAGCCAGCCCAACGCGTTTGCCGGCGGCCAGACGGTGGCGACCCCACAGTCGACCATTACCGCCACCAACGATGGCAGCCGCATGTTCAAGTTCAACGGCGGCACCACGCTGGATGAAATCGTGCATGCGGTCAATGCCGTTGGCGCGGCCCCGGGTGACCTCATCGCGATCCTGGAAGCACTGAAGCAGGCCGGCGCCCTGAGCGCCGAACTCGAGGTGATCTGACATGCGCATCACGCCAGCATTTGAGCTGACGCCGGCCCAGCAGAACGATCCGGCAAAGATCGACAAGGTCGCGCGCCAGCTGGAAGGCCAGTTCGCGCAGATGCTGGTCAAGAGCATGCGCGATGCCAGCTTCGGCGATTCGCTGTTCCCGGGTGAAAACAAGATGTTCCGGGAGATGTACGACCAGAAGATTGCCGAGGCGATGACCCGCGGCAAGGGCCTTGGCCTGTCGAGCATGATCACCCGCCAGCTGTCCGGCGCACAGGCCGATGGCCCGGCGCTGGATACCCGCATGGACCCGGCCAAGGCCACCCGCGCCTACCAGCTCAATGCACCCGCGCAGGCGCCATCGTTGCCGTTGCAGGATGCCAGCCAGGCGGTGCGCATGCTGCAGCAGATGGCAGCCGGCAGCCAAGACGGTGCACAGGCGTCGATCGATCCGCAGGTCGCGCCGATGGAGCAGGCGCTGGACCTGATCGCCGGCCGCGAGAGCAGCAGCATGCATCGCGCGATGGGCACCGATGATCCGTATGCCGGCGCGATCGGCGGCGCCGACTGGGCCGCCAGCAGTGACCAGTGGGCGCCCACCGCCAGCAACCGCGGCAGCCGCACCACCACCGATGCGCTGGCCACCCGTACCGCCGTGGCCCAGCTGGGCGCACACACCCCCGAGGGTTTCGTGGCCAGCATCTGGCAGCACGCCCAGAGCGCAGCAAAGGAACTGGGCGTGGACGCCCGCGCCTTGGTTGCCCAGGCAGCGCTGGAGACCGGCTG
The DNA here is from genome assembly GCF_056759755.1 of Stenotrophomonas sp. STEN046. NCBI lineage: Bacteria > Pseudomonadati > Pseudomonadota > Gammaproteobacteria > Lysobacterales > Lysobacteraceae > Stenotrophomonas > Stenotrophomonas sp. STEN046. The sequence goes on along the minus strand of NZ_JBRRDR010000001.1, from coordinate 53,592 downwards.
GGGCAAGCGCCAGATCAAGCATGCCGACGGCAGCACCTCGCACAACCTGTTCGGTATCAAGGCCACCGGCTGGAAGGGCCAGAGCGCCAGCGCCGGCACCCATGAGTATGTCGACGGCGTGCGCCGCAACGAAACCGCCAGCTTCCGCGCCTACACCTCGCCGGCCGAGAGCTTTGCCGACTACGTGCGCCTGCTGAAGACCAGCCCGCGCTACCAGCAGGCACTGCAGGCCGGCACCGATGTGCAGGGCTTCGCACGCGGCCTGCAGCGCGCCGGCTACGCCACCGATCCGCGTTACGCGGCCAAGATCGCCGCGATCGCCGGCGGCCCGACCATCGAGCGCGCGGTGAACGCCGTGGCCGATGCGGGCTCGCGCCTTGGCCAGACCTTCGCCAGCACCGCAACCGCGGCGCTGGGTATCACTCGTCGTTGAGGAACACCATGTCCAGCGTCCTTTCCACCGGTACCAGTGCCCTGCTCGCCTTCCAGCGTGCATTGGCCACGACCAGCCACAATGTGGCCAACCTCAACACGCCCGGCTACAGCCGGCAGAAAGTCGACTTCGCCACCGCCACGCCGCAGAACTACGGCTATGGCGACGTGGGCAACGGCACCCGCATCGTCGACATTCGGCGTTCGGCCGACCAGCTTGCGATCTCGCGCCTGCTCGACAGCAGCGGTGAACTGGCGCGCTTGAAGCAGCTCTCGGGCATGGCCGACCGGGTCAACGCCCTGGTTTCCGACCCGGCCACCAATGTGGCGGGCGTGTGGTCGAACTTCTTCGATTCGGTCAGCGGGCTGTCCTCCAACGCCGCCGGCACTGCCGACCGGCAGAACATGCTGGACGGCGCCAAGGCACTGGTCAGCCGCTTCGGTCAGCTCAACACGCACCTGAACAACCTCAATGGCGAGGTCAACAACGGCCTGCAGGCCGGGGCCACCGAGGTCAATCGCCTGGCTTCGGAAATCGCCCAGATCAACGGCGCCATCGGCACCAACATCGCCAATGCCGCACCGGATCTGCTGGACCGCCGCGACCAGTTGATCTCGCAGCTGATCGGCTACACCGGAGGTACCGCTGTCATCCAGGACGGCGGCATCATGAACGTCTACACCGCCGGTGGCCAGGCGCTGGTGGTGGGCACCACCGCCTCCAAGCTCACCACGGTCTCCGACCCGTACCAGCCCGAGCGCCTGCAGCTGGCCCTGCAGACCCAGGGCGGAACCATCACCCTGGACCCGAAGGCGGTCGGCGGCCAGATCGGCGGCATGCTGGAATTCCGCGACACCGTGTTGACGCCGGCCCAGGCCGAACTGGGCAAGCTGGCCATCGGCCTGGCCGACACCTTCAACAGCACCCACCGCCAGGGCGTGGACCTGTACGGGAAGATGGGCGGTGACTTCTTCAACATCGGCAACCCGCGCGTGACCGGCAATGCCAGCAACACCGGCAGCGGCTCGATCACCGCCAGCTTCGGCGATCTGGGCAAGCTGGAAGCGCAGAACATCGTGCTCAAGTTCGATGGCACCAACTGGGCGGCCAGCCGCGCCGACACCGGCGCCGCCGTGCCGCTCACCGGTACCGGCACCGCTGCCGATCCGCTGTTGATCAACGGCGTCAAGCTGGTGGTCGGTGGCACCCCGGCAGCCAACGACCGCTTCCTGCTGCAGCCGACCGCCGGCGTGGCCGGCAGCCTGGAAATGGCGATCACCGATCCCTCGCGCATCGCCGCTGCGGCCGCCATCAAGGGCGCTGCCGCGCTGGCCAACACCGGCACCGGCAAGCTGAGCGGTGTCAGCGTGACCGACGCAGCCAATCCCAACCTGCGCAACCCGGCGGCGATCGTATTCACCTCGGCCACCACCTACACCATCGATGGGGGCCCGCCGCAGACCTATACGCCCGGCCAGACCATCAGCGCCAACGGCTGGAGCTTCGTGCTCGACGGCGCGCCCAAGAACGGCGACACCTTCAACATCACCCCGACGCCGGCCGGCTCGTCGGACAACAGCAACGCCACCAAGCTGTCCAAGGTGGAAGATGCGAAGACATTCAATGCCGGCACCGTCACCCTGAACGGCGCACTGGGCGGGCTGACCACCCAGGTCGGCGCCGCCGCACGCTCGGCCGAATACTCGCTCGACGCGCAGCAGGTGATCACCAACCAGGCGCAGACTGCGCGGGACGAAGTATCCGGCGTCAACCTGGATGAGGAGGCCGCCGACATGCTGCGCCTGCAACAGGCCTACCAGGCTGCCTCGCAGCTGATTTCCACCGCCGACAGCATGTTCCAGACCATCCTGGGAGCGGTCCGTCGATGAGCAGCCGTATCTCCACCAGCATGATGTACAGCCAGTCGGTTGCACTGATGATGGCCAAGCAGGCCAAGCTCAGCCACCTGGAACAGCAGATCGCCACCGGCAGCAAGATCGTCAGCGCCAAGGACGATCCGGTCGCCGCGGGCACCGCTGTTGGCCTGGACCGCAGCCTGGCCGCGCTGGATCGCATGAAGCTCAATGCCGGCAACGTGCAGAACCGCCTGGGCGTGCAGGAAAACACCCTCGCCCAGGTCAACGACCTGATGGCGCGCGTCAACGATCTGACCATCCAGGCCAGCAACCCTGCGCTGAGCGCGCCGGACAAGAAGACCCTGATCACCGAACTGAACCAGATCCGCGATGGCCTGCTGTCGCTGGCCAACAGCAGCGACGGCACCGGTCGCTACGTGTTCGGCGGCACCAATGACAGCGATCCGCCGTTCGCCAAGATCGATGGCAAGGTGGTCTATCGTGGCGACCAGACCCAGCGCCAGGTGGAAGTGGGCCCGGACACCTACGTACGTGATGCCCTGCCCGGCAGCGAGATCTTCCTGCGCATTGCCACCGGCGATGGCTTCGTCGATGGTGGCCCGGCCACAGGCAATACCGGTAACGGCGTGCTGACCAACATCACCCGCGACGGCAGTGACAGCTGGAACGGGCAGTCGTTCAGCGTGCGATTCACCGCTGCCAACCAGTACGAAGTGCTCGATGGCGCTGGCAATGTGACCGGCACCGGCACCTACAAGGCCGGCGACGACCTGGAGGTCAACGGCGTGCGCCTGCAGATCGCCGGCGCGCCGGCGGCCGGCGACAGCTTCAACGTGCAGGCTGCCAGCAGCCGCGACATCTTCGGCACCATGGACAAGTTGATCGCTGCGCTTGATGCCGACACCGGAACCCCGGCCAAGATGGCTGCGCAGCAGAACGAACTGCAGAGCGCGCTGCGCGACGTTGCACGTGCCGGAGAGCGGATGATCGATTCGCGCGCCGCCGGTGGCGCGCAGCTGAAAGCACTGGACAATGCGGCGGACATGCGTGAGGCCAACGGGGTCACGCTGAAGACCACGCTTTCGCAGATGCGCGACCTGGACTACGCCGATGCCCTGAGCCAGTACCAGCTGGAAAGCACCGCGCTGCAGGCTGCACAGACGCTGTTCTCGCAGATGCAGTCGATGTCGTTGTTCAACAAGATCCGCTGATCCAGCGCGCCAGCGCAGGACCCCAAGGCGGCGATGCCCTGCATCGCGGCCTTTTTCGTTTGCGTTGCGCCACAGGATCCACCGGGCATGGCCCGGCGCTACCGAAACCTGCCATGCCCGGCGCAGCACATCAGCGTTCAGCTTGCCCGGCGGGCGCCGATACCTTCTCCAGCGCTGGCCGGGCCCTGCCCGGCCGCCCTTCCGGGGGCAGCACAAACCCCGGAAAAACAGCCTTTCGCCACGAATTACGGCTTCCACGGAATTCCCGGCTAAAGGTTGTTGACAAAGCGCCGTTATTCATTTGGCAACGGCGAAGCACACAGCCAAACAAAAAAATCAGGCGGCGCTTCGTTTCTTTCACCAACGGGTTCCATATAAGAGGAGACGACCCCATGGCACAGGTAATCAACACCAATACGATGTCGCTCAACGCTCAGCGCAACCTGAGCACCAGCGGCAACTCGCTGGCCACCACCATCCAGCGCCTGTCGTCCGGTCTGCGCATCAACAGCGCGAAGGACGACGCCGCCGGCCTGGCGATCTCGGAACGCTTCACCACCCAGATCCGCGGCCTGGACGTGGCCATCCGCAACGCCAACGACGGCATCTCGCTGGCCCAGGTCGCCGAAGGCTCGCTGAGCGAAGTCGGCAACAACCTGCAGCGCATCCGTGAACTGGCCGTGCAGTCCTCCAATGCCACCAACTCGGCCAGCGACCGCAAAGCCCTGCAGGCCGAAGTGACCCAGCTGGTTTCGGAAGTGGACCGCGTCGCCAAGCAGGCCGACTTCAACGGCACCAAGCTGCTCGATGGCAGCTTCACCAGCCAGCTGTTCCAGGTGGGCGCCAACGCCGGCCAGTCCATCGCCATCAGCAGCGTGGTCAACGCCAAGGCCGACGCCCTGGGCGCGGCGAACTTCGCCAACGCCTACACCGGCACCAGCCTGGCCGCGGCTGACAAGGCCACCGCTGACACCACGTTCTCGCAGCTGCAGGTGGTAGTCACCCCGCCGGGCGGCACCGCAACGTCCATCAACATCGGCGACATCTCGGTGAAGTCCGGTGAGTCGATCAGCGCCGCCACTGCGGCTGCGATCAACAACAAGATTGGCGAAACCGGCGTGGTTGCCTCGGTCAATGCCGGTGTCGTCAGCCTGGCCTCGGTCAAGGATGGCCAGACCTTCAGCCTCGGCGTGGCCGGCCCGGCCTCCACCGTTCCGGGTGCAGTGGTCACCGACCTGGCCAATGTCGGCCTGACCCAGAGCAGCACCAACGGCGGCACCCTCACCGGCGTCACCAGCAGCTTCGTCAAGGATCTGGATGTCACCACCGCCGTTGGCGCGCAGAAGGCCATGTCGGTCGTCGACAAGGCGCTGGAGTCGGTCAACAGCGTGCGCGCCGACCTCGGCGCGATCCAGAACCGCTTCTCATCGGTGGTCGCCAACCTGCAGACCTCCTCGGAGAACCTGTCCGCATCGCGCAGCCGCATCCGCGATACCGACTTCGCCAAGGAAACCGCCGAACTGACCCGCACCCAGATCCTGCAGCAGGCCGGTACGGCCATGCTGGCCCAGGCAAACCAGGTACCGCAGAACGTGCTCAGCCTGTTGCAGCGCTGACATGAGCCGCCCCTGAAGCACGTCAGGGGCGTCTGACCCAACTCACGTGCAACCGCTCAAGGACCTCTCCTCATGGCACAAGTCATCAACACCAACACGATGTCGTTGAATGCTCAGCGTAACCTGAGCACCAGCGGCAGCTCGCTGGCCACCACCATCCAGCGCCTGTCCTCCGGTTCGCGCATCAACAGCGCCAAGGACGATGCGGCCGGCCTGGCCATCTCCGAGCGCTTCGGCACGCAGATCCGCGGTACCGACGTGGCCATCCGCAATGCCAACGACGGCATCTCGCTGGCCCAGGTTGCAGAAGGCTCGCTGACCGAAATCGGCAACAACCTGCAGCGCGTCCGCGAGCTGTCGGTGCAGGCCTCCAACGCCACCAACTCGGCCAGCGACCGCAAGGCGCTGCAGGCCGAAGTGACCCAGCTGGTCTCGGAAATCGACCGCGTTGCCAAGCAGTCGGACTTCAACGGCACCAAGCTGCTGGACGGTTCGTTCTCCAGCCAGCTGTTCCAGGTCGGTGCCAACGCCGGTCAGGCCATTGCCATCGACAAGACCATCGATGCCAAGACCAATGCTCTGGGTGGCGCGCAGTTCGCCAGCGGCAAGCTCGCCGTCACGATTCCGGCCGCCGCGGGTGACGATGCGAATATCACCGCCATCACCATCACCGACAGCAAGGGTAATGCGGTGAAGTTCGATGACCTGAAGGTTGCCAGCACCGGCGTGGCCGCTGACACCCAGAAGGCTGCCGCCAAGGCTCTGTCTGCTCACATCAATGCCAAGATTGGTGAAACCGGCGTCTATGCCGAAATCAATGCGGCGGGTACGGGCGTGGATCTGACCTCGGTCAAGGACAGCGTCGACAAGGATGGCGCCTACAAGGGCTTCACCGTGGCTGCCACCGGCGCGACCTACACCGACGACGTGACCGCTCCGGCGGCACCGGCCAAGCAGTTCGCCGACAAGCTCGACGTGTCCACCGTGAAGGGTGCACAGCAGGCGATGGAAGTGGTCGACAAGGCCCTGGGTGCGATCAACAGCACCCGCGCCGACCTCGGTGCGATCCAGAACCGCTTCACCTCGGTGGTTGCCAACCTGCAGACCTCTTCGGAGAACCTGTCGGCTTCGCGCAGCCGCATCAAGGACACCGATTTCGCGAAGGAAACGGCTGAGCTGACCCGCACCCAGATCCTGCAGCAGGCCGGTACGGCCATGCTGGCCCAGGCCAACCAGGTGCCGCAGGGCGTGCTCAGCCTGCTGCGCTGATCCGCTCCTTGATCGACCACCGGGCGGTGGCTGAGCTGCCGCCCGGTTCCTGAAATACGTTCCACCTTCGCCAAAGGAAAAGCACCATGGCACAAGTCATCAACACCAACACCATGTCCCTGAATGCTCAGCGCAACCTGAGCACCAGCGGCAGCTCGCTGGCCACCACCATCCAGCGCCTGTCTTCCGGTTCGCGCATCAACAGCGCCAAGGACGATGCGGCCGGCCTGGCCATCTCCGAGCGTTTCGGCACCCAGATCCGCGGTACCGACGTGGCCATCCGCAATGCCAACGACGGCATCTCGCTGGCCCAGGTTGCAGAAGGCTCGCTGACCGAAATCGGCAACAACCTGCAGCGCGTCCGCGAGCTGTCGGTGCAGGCCTCCAACGCCACCAACTCGGCCAGCGACCGCAAGGCGCTGCAGGCCGAAGTGACCCAGCTGGTCTCGGAAATCGACCGCGTTGCCAAGCAGTCGGACTTCAACGGCACCAAGCTGCTGGACGGCTCGTTCTCCAGCCAGCTGTTCCAGGTCGGTGCCAACGCCGGCCAGGCCATCGCCATCGACAAGACCATCAATGCCAAGGCCAATGCCTTGGGTGGTGCACAGTTCGCAACGGCAACCGCTGACGTCGGCGGCGCTGATGCCGTCGATACGGCCATTGCGGCCTTCACCATCACCGACAGCAAGGGCACGGTTGTCAATTTTGACGCGATGACCGTAAAGAGCGTCGGCGACGCAGCAGCCAACGCCATCGCTGCTGGCAAGGCCGCAGCTACCGCGATCAACGCAAAGATCGGCGAGACCGGTGTATACGCAGAAACCGCAGCGGATGGCGCACTCACGCTTACCTCCGTCAAGGATAGCGTGAACAACGCTGGCGTTGCGACGGCCTTCACCTCGACCATCGCCGGTTTCGGCGCAGGTGCTGCCGCCACCAACCAGTACGCCGACAAGATCGACGTGTCCACCGTGAAGGGTGCACAGCAGGCGATGGAAGTGGTCGACAAGGCCCTGGGTGCGATCAACAGCACCCGCGCCGACCTCGGTGCGATCCAGAACCGCTTCACCTCGGTGGTTGCCAACCTGCAGACCTCTTCGGAGAACCTGTCGGCTTCGCGCAGCCGCATCAAGGACACCGATTTCGCGAAGGAAACGGCTGAGCTGACCCGCACCCAGATCCTGCAGCAGGCCGGTACGGCCATGCTGGCCCAGGCCAACCAGGTGCCGCAGGGCGTGCTGAGCCTGCTGCGCTGATTCAAAGGCAACAAGGCGTCGCTGCCCTCGGATCACACCGGCGGCAGCCACAACCCGAATGCCCCCGCGCTCACACGCGCGGGCCATGCCCGGCCCGGGAAACATCCCGAACCGGCTTGGCATCGCCCGCCCCTGCGGACCTCTCTTTCAGCGCTGTACTTTTGACTGTACGCACCGGGCGGCTTCGTCTCCCCCCGATTGTTCAGTAGCCTGATCCCTCCCCTGCTTTTGGGGGAGGGTTTTTTGCAGACTCCCGGCAGCCTGCGGTGAACCCACCCGCACCCTGCCCCAGACCTCCTGCAACCGGCGTGCCAGAACTGCCCGAGCGGCCAGTGGCACGGCGCATGCATCAACGAAGTCCTCAAGACCCAGCGGCGCAGGCCGCTATTTTCGTTGACGACGGGCCACCGCACGATGGCCAGGCCCGGATACCAGGAGAAACGACGTGGCAGACTTTGGATACGGTGGCATTGGCTCTGGCCTGAATATTTCAGACATCGTCAACAAGTTGGTCGCGGCTGACCGCAAGCCCGCCGACAATGCACTGAACCTGCAGCAGTCCAAGACCAAGATGCAGCTGTCGTCGGTCGGCACGGTCACCTCGGCCTTCGACAAGCTGAAGACCGCGCTGACCGCCCTGAAGGCCACCACCGCCTTCGACACCCGCACCGTCACCGCCACCGGCAAGGCTGGCCCCAACAATGCCGACGACGTGTTGACCGCGTCGGTTGCGCTGTACGACCTGGGCACGAGCAAGGCAGCCGCCGCCAACGGCACCCACAAGATCGACGTGAAAAACCTGGCGTCGGCGCACAAGCTGATCGCCGACACCTCGGTGCCCAAGACCGATACCTTCGGCGCCGGAACCTTGACGCTGACCGTGGGCGTGGGTGACAAGGCCAAGACCATGAACATCGAGGTCGAGGCCGGCGACACGCTGACCACGGTGCGCAACAAGATCGATGCCGCCGGCCGAAAGGAAGGCGTACAGGCCACGCTGATCAGTTCCGGCGACAACCAGTACCTGTCCATTGCCCAGGAAAAGACCGGCGCGGCCAGCGCGATCAAGCTGGAGTACGGTGGCAGCGACCCGAAGCTGGGCGCGCTGGTCGGCAGCCTTAAGGAAAACAGCCCGGCCACCGATGCACTGCTGACCATCGACGGCGTGGAAGTGGTGAGCGCCAGCAACACCGTGACCGACGCAGTGCCGGGGCTGACCCTGAATCTGAAAGTGAAGGGACAGAGCACCGTCGTCATCAGCACCGACACCACCGCCGCGACCAAGGTGATGCAGGAGTTCGTGACCGCCTACAACGCGGCCATCGCGGCGATCAACACTGAAACCAAGTACGACGCGAAGACCAAGGAAGCCTCCGCGCTGACCGGCGATGCACAGATGCGCGGCGCGCTCGCCCAGCTGCGTTCGACGATGTCCGGCGTGCTGTTGGACCTGGCAGGCGACAAGCTGGACGCCAAGGCGCTGGGCCTGCAGACGCGCGGCTACCCCAACGCCGACGGCACCTTGGTGCTGGATAGCACCAAGTTCGCCGCCGCCCTGGCCGCCCAGCCCGAGAAGATCCGCCAGGCGATCACCGGCGATACCGGTGGCGCCGGCCGCCTGTACACCATGGTCGACGGCTACGTGAGCACCACGGTCGGCAAGGAAGGTGCATTCGTCGCCCGCACCAAGGGCCTGAACAGCACCCTGGACAACATCGACAAGCGCCGCAAGGACCTGGACGCACGCATGGTCGGTGTCGAAGCCCGCTACAAGAAGCAGTTCGTGGCACTGGACAGCCTGATGGGCAAGCTGCAGCAGAGCAGCAACACGCTGTCGCAGCAGCTGTCACAGCTGAACCGCTGAGGAAACGCGCGCGACGCTCAAGTTTGGCGTCGTACGCACCGATAACGGACGCAACAGCAATCATCGCAGCGCCGGCGCCAACGGTCCCTTTCGACCGCACGCCGGCACCCAGCGCAAGGGAGAATCACGAATGTACGGTTCCAGCCGTCAATACGCCGAGCAATACCGCCAGGTGGGTGTGACCAGTGCGGTCGCCGATGCCGACCCGCACAAACTGGTGGCGTTGCTGCTGTCCGGCGCGCTGGAGCGCGTGCGCCGTGCACAGGCCACCCTCGACCGGGGCGACCAGGCCGGCAAGGGCAAGGCGATCGGCGAGGCCTGTGCGATCGTCGCCCACCTCAACGGATCGCTGGACCACGAAGCCGGCGGCGAGATCGCCGGCAATCTGTCGGCCCTGTACGACTATCTGCTGCAGCGCCTGACCGAAGCCAACCTGCATAACGACCGTGCCGCGCTGGACGAATCGCTGCAGCTGCTGGGCGAGATCGACGGCGCCTGGAATGCGATTCCGCATGAGCAGCGCCGCCCGGCGGCGGTGGCACCATGAGCGTGCTTGAACTCAACGCGCAGCTGGACGCCTTCGAGAAGGCGCTCGGCGAAGAAGCCTTCGAACAGGCCGACAGCCTGCTGGATGGCCACGACAGCGCCCTGCACGCCCTGCTGAGCCAGCCACTGACCGATGCCGACCACGCGCCGCTGTCGGCGCTGCTGGAACGCCAGCAGAGCCTGCTGGGCCTGCTGCGCCAGCGCCGCGATGCGGTATCGGTGCAGCTGCATGATGGCCGCCGCTCCCTTCGCGCCGCGCATGCCTACCTGCAGGCAGAATCGCTGGCATGACCCTCCTGCCGACCACGTCGCTGCACCACCCGGCTGAAAGCGAGCTGTTCGATGAAACGCTCAGCTGCGAACTGGCCTTGCCTGCCGAGTTCCAGGCCGGCAGTGCAGTGGGCCGCACCAGCAGCGCCGAAGGCCTGCTGCGCAGCCTGGCGCTGGTCGAAGACAGTCGTATCGACGAACACGAAGAACGCAGCGAGGCCAGCCTGCAGCTGCAGCGGCTGGAAGCCAAGGTCGACCTGACCATGGTCCTGCTCGGCCGCCTGATCCGCCAGCAGGGCCAGGAACCGACGCTGCGCCCGGTGCGCTGGTCGCGCCGCGGCATCCGCCTGCAGCTGGGCCCGCGCAGCGGCGCCATGCCCGGCCAGGCTGGCGTGGTGCGCCTGCAGCCCAGCGACTGGCTGCCCGACCATATCGACCTTCCGGTGGAAGTGATCGCAGAGGCCGCCGATGGCGGCGGTGGCCACTACCTGTGGCTGCGCTTCCATCGCCTGGGCGATGGCCTGGAAATGGCGATGGAGCGTCACCTGTTCCGGCTGCACCGCCGGCAGGTGGCCGAGGCCCGCCGGGCACGTTGAAACCTGCCACCGCGACGACGAACGGACGGCCCTTGGCGCCTTCGTTCAGCTAAGTTAAGGTGGTCTCCCCTCCCCAACCTCCAGCGTGCCTGTGCGAGTTCTCATCGTCGACGATCACACCCTGGTTCGCGCCGGCCTGGCGCGGCTGCTGCAGGGGTTTGCCGACGTGCAGCTCGTCGCCGAGGCCAGCAATGCCGAACAGGCACTGCAGATGGCCCTGCTGCACGCCCCGGACGTGGTGTTGATGGATCTGTCACTGCCTGGCCGCACCGGCCTGGAGGCGATGAGCGACATCCGCCTGCGTGCACCGGGCACGCGCGTGGTGATGATGACCATGCACGATGATGCCGCCCACGTGCGCGACGCACTCGATCGCGGCGCCGTCGGATTCGTGGTGAAGGATGCCGCCCCGCAGGAACTGGAACTGGCCCTGCGCGCCGCGCACGCCGGCCAGGTGTTCCTCAGCCCGCAGATCTCGGCCAAGATGCTGGCCCCCATGCTGGGCCGCGAGAAGCCAACCGGCATCGCCGCGCTTTCGCCGCGCCAGCGCGAGATCCTGCGCCGCATCGGCAAGGGCGAGAGCAACAAGGAAATCGCAGCGGACCTTGGCATCAGCGTCAAGACGGTAGAGACCCACCGCGCACGCATGATGGAATCACTGGGCTGCCGCCGCGCCAACGATCTGCTGTTGCTGGCAGCACGCCACCAGCACGAGCTGGAGTGACGGCCTGGCGCCACGCGCCGACGACGGAATGCCGTCACCCCGACAGGCGCTGACAGGAATCCGTACACGACACATCGCCGCAGAGGCCGGGCCGACCACCACGAATCAACAACTTAGGCGCAGCAGTCGTCAATATCCCGCACCGATGTAGGGGATATCCCTACACGCTGTCGGGATCACCACCAACGCCCTCAGGAACCCCCTGATTCCGCGCCCGCCGGATCAAAAGCAAGATGTGTTCCACAAGGCGTCGGGGAGCGACGCCGGGGAACCACGATGAAGGCTGCACTCTCGACCCAGCTGGGCCAACAACTTCACCTCACCCCGCAGTTGCTGCAGTCGATCCGGCTGCTGCAGCTCGACGGCCTGCACCTGGAACAGGAAATCCAGCGCCTGCTGGACTCCAACCCGCTGCTGGAGATCGAAGACGCCGAGGCGCCCGCCGCCGAAGCCACCGATGCGGCCAGCACCACCGTCGACACGGCCGCCTTCGACGAACTGCCCGAATCCTCGATGTGGGACGTGGCGGGCGCCAACTGGCAGGACGGCGATGACGACCGCATGGCGCGCATTGCCGCTGGCGAATCCAGCGACCCGCAGCTGCGTGTGCTGCAGCGCCTGGCGCTGGACCTGGACGAGCGCGAGCTGGCCGTGGCGGCGTTCTGGCTGGAACACTGCGACGACGCAGGTTACCTGCAGGCGCCGCTGGCACAGCTGCAGCTGCTGGCCAGCGCGCAGTTCGACATCGACGGCAACGGCGTAGAGGCCATCCGCCAGCACCTGCTGCAGGGCGAGCCGGCCGGCATGGCCGCGCAGGACCTGCGCGAGTGCCTGCTGGCCCAGCTGTGCAGCCTGCACGGCGTGGTGCCGGCACGCCACCTGGCCGCGCGCATCCTGGACGGCAAGCTGGATGCCCTGGCCGCACATGACTACCCCGCCCTCGCCCGCCAGCACGACGCAGAAATCGATGATGTGCGCGAAGCGGTGCGGCTGATCCTTTCGCTGCAGCCGCGCCCGGGCGACAGCCTGTTGCCCGAACGCAACGCGGTGGTGGTGCCGGACGTGGTCGCCTGGCACGCAGACGAGCAGTGGAAAGTCGCCCTGAACCCGGCCACCAGCCGCCGCGTGTCGATCAACAGCCAGTACGAACAGGCCCTGGCCGAAACCAGCGAGGCCGCGCCGGCGCTGCGCGAAATGCTGCAGGAGGCACGCTGGTTCAGCCGCGGCCTGTCGATGCGCTATGACACCCTGCTGCGTACCGCGCGGGTGATCGTCGAACGCCAGGCCGCCTTCCTGGTGCGCGGCGAGGAAGCCATGGCGCCGCTGACGCTGAAGGAAGTGGCCGAGGAGATCGGCATGCACGAATCCACCGTTTCGCGCATCACCACCGGCAAGTACCTGCAGACCCCACGCGGCACCTTCGAGCTCAAGCACTTCTTTGCCGTGCGCCTGGAGGGGGCAAGTGTTTCCGGCCAGGCGGTCAAGGCCATGGTCCGCCGCCTGATCGACGCCGAACCGGCCGGCCGGCCGCTGGCCGACGAGGCCATCGCCGGGCTGCTGTCGCGGCAAGGGGTGAACATTGCCCGCAGAACCGTCGCAAAATACCGCGAACAACTGGATATCGCCCCGGCCCGCGAACGGCGCCGGCTCAGCGCCAGGCAACCACAGCTGGCCCGGGTGGGCTGAAAAGGATGTTGGACATGAACAAGCTCACAGTCCTGCTGGTCGATGACCACGAGGGCTTCATCAACGCGGCGATGCGCCATTTCCGCAAGATCGACTGGCTGCAGATCGTCGGCAGTGCCGGCAACGGCCTGGAAGCGATCGAGCGCTCGGAGAGCCTGCGCCCGCAGGTGGTGCTGATGGACCTGGCGATGCCGGAGATGGGCGGCCTGCAGGCTACCCGCCTGATCAAGTCGCAGGACGATGCACCCTACATCGTGATCGCCAGTCACTTTGATGACGTCGAGCACCGCGAACACGCGCTGCGCGCCGGCGCCGACAACTTCGTCAGCAAGCTGTCCTACATCCAGGAAGTGATGCCGATCCTGGAAGGCCTCAGGGAGGATCGGTCGTGAGCGAATCGCGCATCCTGGTACTGGACAACGACGCCGTGCGTGCAGAACGCACCGTGGCGCTGCTGGAATTCATGGATTTCAACCCGCGCTGGGTGTCCGACGCGGCCGACTTCGACCTGGGCCGCCAGCGCCAGAACGACTGGATGGCGGTGATCGTCGGCAGCCTGGACGACAGCGCCGCCAGCACCGCGCTGTACGCCTGGCTGGGCGGCAGCAGCCTGCCACCGCCGGTACTGCTGGCCGATGGCGATGCGGCAGCGTTCGCCCACCAGCATGGCCTGCATGAAGCCAACATCTGGCCGCTGGAGGCGCCATTGCGCCACGCGCAGATGGAAGCGCTGCTGCGCCGCGCCAGCCTGAAGCGCCTGGACGCCGAGCACCAGGCCGGTGCCGTGCAGGAACAGGGCCCGACCGGCAACGGCGCGGCAGTCAGTGCGCTGCGCACGATGATCGATCAGGTAGCGGCCTTCGACACCACCGTGCTGGTACTGGGCGAGTCGGGCACCGGCAAGGAAGTGGTCTCGCGCAGCATCCATCAGCGCTCGCCGCGCCGCGATGGGCCGTTCGTGGCGATCAACTGCGGCGCCATTCCCGCCGAACTGCTGGAAAGCGAACTGTTCGGTCACGAAAAGGGCGCGTTCACCGGTGCGCTGAGCGCGCGCAAGGGACGCTTCGAAATGGCCGAGGGCGGCACCCTGCTGCTCGATGAGATCGGCGACATGAGCCTGCCGATGCAGGTCAAGCTGCTGCGCGTCCTGCAGGAACGCAGCTTCGAGCGCGTCGGTGGCAACCAGACCATCCGTTGCAACGTGCGGGTGATCGCTGCGACCCATCGCGATCTGGAAAGCCGCATCGCCGATGGCAAGTTCCGCGAGGATCTTTTCTACCGCCTCAACGTGTTCCCGATCGACGTGCCGGCCCTGCGCGAGCGCTGCGAAGATCTGCCGGCGCTGGTGGAAACCATCGCCACGCAGCTGGCCCGTACCGGTCGTGGCGAAGTGCGCTTCACCCCCGAGGCACTGCAGGCACTGGCCAGCTACGAATGGCCCGGCAACGTACGCGAACTGACCAACCTGGTCGAACGCCTGGCGGTGCTGCATCCGGGTGGCTCGGTGCGCGTGCAGGATCTGCCGGCGCGCTATCGCGGCGATGCCGCGCTGGCTGCAGTGGCCGTGCCCGCCGCAGCAGCGTCGGTGGCCGTCAACGAAGAACGCCTGGACCTGCGCAGCTTCTCCTTCCACACCCCGGGCAGCGGCAACCAGCCGTCGCTCGAACACGGTATCGAGGTCAATCGCGCGTCGGCCCCGGCAGCACTGCCGGACGACGGCCTGGATCTGCGCAACCACATGGCCAACATCGAACTGGGCCTGATCAACGAAGCACTGGAACGCACCCAGGGCGTGGTCGCCCACGCCGCCCAGCTGCTCGGCCTGCGCCGCACCACCCTGGTGGAAAAGCTGCGCAAGTACGGTATTGAACGCGAGCCGGCCGAACTGGCCAGCTGAGGCGCGTAACCAGCATGAAGGGGGCACGAACGCCTGGGCTTGCCCGGGCGTTGGTGTTTGTGGACAGCCACACCCAACCGGTAGATCCACGCCACGCGTGGATGGGGTTGGCCAGGCAGAAGCAACGCACCGCATCTGCAAGTTTTCCTACAGACAGGGCCGACGCATTGCGGAGCATGGCAGGAACTTCCCAACGAGGTTCCGCCATGCATCGCCTTACCCTGCTTGCCGCCCTGCTCTGCCCGGCCCTTGCCAGCGCCGCCGACTGCACCCTGCCCACCACGCTGGACCAGCGCCAGTTCACCAACCTCAGCGACCCGCTGTACCAGCCAGACAATCCCAATGCCGGACGCATGGTGCAGGTCAGCTTCGCCGGCAGCCAGTACGTGCTGGACATCCTCGGCACCGATCTCCGCATCGGCGGCAGCTACCACTACCAGCGCCTGACCCCGCATATCGCGGAAATCCAGATGACCGAAGCCCACCCAGCCGGCCCCACCCACTACACCTTGCTGCTGACCTGCCAGACCAATCACCAGGGCCGTTTCATCTACACCCAGCACGACGGCCCGATCGCACCGTGCCAGCGCCAGAATTCCGGCCGCTGGACCCTGCAGTCCTAGGCCAGAAAACCGACGCCGGTTAAATGGCGCGTTACACGCCCCAGGAGCAGCATCCACGCATGGCGTGGATCAAGCGTGTCGACCAAGGTCGACACCTACCAAGAACAGCGTGCCGACCAACGGTCGGCACCCACCATAAGCAGCAGGTTTCAACAGCTCGCAGGAAACCGTCGAAGGCGGGGTGGGTCCGGTTGCGGGGGTATCCGCGCCGTGGATGGCGCGGCTAAGCCTCCAGGGATGGATTCACGGCGTCCCCCGCCGCCGGCCCCCCCCCGCCACCCCACGGATAGCCCGCTTTTGACGTTGACGTTGACGTTGACCTTGATTCGGCGGGTGCAGGGCGCAGCCCTGCCAGCACACCCACACCCTCACCTCACTGAATCGAAAAGCGATTTCGGCACGGCACTTGCACTGCTTCCAGCAGATACCCCCATCCCTGTTTCTGGAACCGTTGCAGATGTCCCACTCCGTCACTTCGATCCTTTCCCAGATCCGCTCCTATCAGACCCAGATGGGACAGCCAGCGCTCAACCCGCTGGCCGAAGCGCCGCGTAGCAATGCCCTGCCGGGCACGGTGCTGGATGCGCCGCAGGTCCAGCCTGCCAGCTTCACCGAAACCCTGCGTGGGGCGATTGCCGGCGTCAACGACGCGCAACAGAAATCCGGCGCATTGGCCAAGGCCTTCGAGCTCGGCGAGCCCGGTGCCGACCTGGCCAAGGTGATGGTCGCCTCGCAACAGTCCCAGATCGCCTTCCGCGCCACCGTGGAAGTCCGCAACCGTCTCGTCCAGGCTTACCAGGACGTGATGAACATGCCGCTGTAAGGATAGAACCGCATGGCCCTGTCGCTCTCCAAGGAATCCCTGAACGCTGAAAAGGCGGGCCAGTGGTTCGATCGGCTGCAAAGCCTGCAGATCACCCGTCGGCTCGGACTGATGGCGATGATCGCCGTGGCCGTGGCGGCCGGGCTGTTCGTGTTCTTCTGGTCGCAGAAGCCGGGCATGGTTCCGCTGTATACGGGGCTGGACCAGAAGGCCACCGCTGAGGCGACCGACCTGCTGCGTGCCGCGCAGATTCCGTTCCAGCTGGACCCGGCGACCGGTGGCATCACCGTGCCGGAGAAGAACCTGCACGATGCACGCCTGAAGCTGGCCGGCTCGGGCCTGACCGACAGCGGCAAGCTGGGCTTCGAGCTGATGGAGCGCGACCCCGGCTTCGGTGTCAGCCAGTTCGTGGAAAGCGCGCGCTACCAGCACGCGCTGGAAACCGAGCTGTCGCGCACCATCAACACACTGCGCCCGGTGCGTGATTCGCGCGTGCACCTGGCCATTCCCAAGCCCAGCGCGTTCACCCGCCAGCGCGACGTGGCCAGTGCCTCGGTCACCCTCGAACTGCGCGGTGGCCAGCAGCTGGAACGCAGCCAGGTCGATGCGATCGTGCACATGGTGGCCGCGGCCATCCCCGATCTGGCACCGGAACGGGTGACCGTGGTCGACCAGAGCGGGCGCATGCTCAGCGTCAGCGACCCGAACAGCGAAGCGGCCGTCAACGCTGCCCAGTTCGAACAGGTACGCCGCCAGGAAACCTCGTTCAACCAGCGCATCCGTGAACTGCTGGAGCCGATGACCGGCCCCGGCCGGGTCAATCCGGAAGTAAGCGTGGACATGGATTTCTCGGTCACCGAGGAAGCCCGTGAGCTGTACAACGGCGAGCCGCAGAAGCTGCGCAGCGAGCAGATGAGCGAGAACAGCAGCAGCACGCCGGGCCCGCAGGGCGTACCGGGTGCCACCAGCAACAGCCCGCCGGGCCAGGCCGCTGCACCGGCAACCGCACAGACCCCGACCGAAAGCAGCAAGAACGCGACCCGCAACTACGAGCTGGACCGCACCCTGCAGCACACCCGTCAGCCGGCTGGCCGCATCAAGCGTGTGTCGGTGGCGGTGCTGGTGGACAACGTGCCGCGCGCCGGCGCCAACGGCAAGGTCGCGCCGCAGCCGCTGTCGGCCGCCGAGCTGACCCGGGTCGAAGCTCTGGTCAAGCAGGCGGTGGGCTTCAGCGCCGAGCGCGGCGACACCGTGTCGATCATGAACGCCCCGTTCGTGCGCGATACCACCCCGGTGGAAGGCCCCGCCTGGTGGGAGCTGCCGTGGGTGCACGATGCCGGCCGCATGCTGCTGGGTGCGCTGGTGGTGCTGGCCCTGCTGTTCGGCGTGCTGCGTCCGGCACTGCGCGGCATTACCGGGCAGAGCAAGAAGAACGACGATCTGGCGCTGGAACCGCATACCGCGGACGTGCAGCTGGTCGATGACGATGGCACCCCGTTGCCGGCGCTGGGCGCCGACCGGGCCAGCCTGGGCGGGCCGGAAGCATTGGCCCTGCCGGTGGATTCTTATGAGGAACGACTGCGGATGGCGCGTGAAGCCGTGAAGACCGACTCCAAGCGTGTGGCCCAGGTGGTCAAGGGCTGGGTGGCCAATGACTGAGGTCGCACCACTGACCGGTGTGCAGCGTGCTGCAGTGCTGCTGCTTTCGCTGGGTGAACTGGACGCGGCCGAAGTGCTGCGCCACATGGAACCCAAGGAGGTGCAGAAGATCGGCATCGCCATGGCCACCATGTCCGACATCACCCGCGAGCAGGTGGAACGGGTGATGGATCAGTTCAGCAACGAACTGGGATCGAAGACCTCGCTCGGCGTGGGTTCGGACGACTACATCCGCAACATGCTGGTGCAGGCGCTGGGCAGCGAGAAGGCCGGCAACCTGATCGACCGCATCCTGCTGGGCCGCAACACCACCGGCCTGGACGCGCTGAAGTGGATGGACCCGCGTGCGGTGGCCGACCTGGTGCGCAACGAGCATCCGCAGATCATCGCGATCGTGATGGCGCACCTGGAAACCGACCAGGCCGCCGACGCACTGAAACTGCTGCCCGAACGGACCCGCGTGGACGTGCTGCTGCGCATCGCCACCCTCGATGGCATTCCGCCCAACGCACTGAACGAACTCAACGAGATCATGGAGCGCCAGTTCGCCGGCAACCAGAACCTGAAGTCGTCCAACATCGGCGGCGTGCAGTGTGCGGCCAACATCCTCAACTTCATGGACAGCGGCCAGGACCAGGCCATCCTTGGCGAGATCGCGCGCATCGACGCACCGCTCAGCGGCCGCATCCAGGACCTGATGTTCGTGTTCGACGATCTGGTGGACCTGGACGACCGCGAGATGCAGCTGGTGCTGCGCGAAGTCAGTGGCGAACGCCTGGGCCTGGCCCTGCGCGGCGCCGACATCAAGGTGCGCGACAAGATCACCCGCAACATGTCCCAGCGCGCGGCCGAAATCCTGCTCGAAGACATGGAAGCACGCGGTCCGGTGCGCCTGTCCGACGTGGAAGTGGCGCAGCGCGAGATCCTGGCCATCGTCAAGCGCATGGCCGATGAAGGCACCGTCACCATCGGTGGCAGCGCGGAGGCCATGCTGTGAGCAACGTCGTGCGCTGGCTTGCCCCGGACCTGCTGGCCCAGCCCGAACCGGTGCTGGAGCAGGACGACACGTTCGAACTCACCGAGCCGGACCCGGAGCACGAGCCGGAGCCGCCGCTGCAGCTGCCCACGCTTGAAGAGATCCAGGCGATCCAGGACAGCGCCGAGAAGGAAGGTTTCGACCACGGCCACGCCGAAGGCTTCGGCCAGGGCCAGGCCGAGGTCCGTCGCCTGGTAGCGCAGATCGAAGGCATCCTGGACAACTTCGGGCGCCCGCTGGCGCGCCTGGAAAACGAAGTGGTGGGTGCACTCGGCGAGCTGGCGGTGCGCATTGCCGGCGCCCTGGTCGGGCGCGCCTATGAAGCCGACCCGGCATTGCTGGGGCAGCTGGTGGGTGAAGCGATCGACGCCGTGGGCGGCAGCAACCGCGAGGTGGAAGTGCGGCTGCATCCCGATGACATCACCGCCCTCGCCCCGCTGTTGACCCTGTCGCCACAGCAGCGCCTGGTGCCCGACACCAGCCTGACCCGTGGCGACCTGCGCGTGCATGCCGAAGCAGTACGCATCGACGGCACGCTGGAAGCCCGCCTGCGCGGCGCGCTGGATGCAGTGATCCGCCAGACCGGAGCCAGCGCATGAGCACCGCAGCACAAGCATCCTCGGCGCCGGCCGACTGGTCCGTTGCCCGCAACCTGCGCCTGGCCAACCGGCTGGACGGCCTGAAAGTGGATACCGCGCACGGCCGTGGCCTGATCCGCGAAGGCGTGCTGCGCCGCGCGGTCGGCCTCACCCTGGAAGCGGTCGGCTGTGAAGCCCCGCTCGGTGCCAGCTGCAAGGTGGAAGTGGTCGACGGCGGCTGGGTCGATGCCGAGGTGGTCGGCTTTGCCGGCGAACGCACCTACCTGATGCCCAGCGCCGAGCTGCATGGCCTGCTGCCCAATGCACGGGTAGTGCCCTCGGCCCGCCGCGGCGGCGTGGAAGTGGGCGAAGGCCTGCTTGGCCGCGTCATCGACAGTGACGGCGTGCCGCTGGACGGCAAGGGTCCGATCCGTGCTGAAGGCCACGTCGGCATGGCCGGCGTGTCGATCAATCCGCTGGCGCGCGAGCCGATCACCCAGCCGCTGGACGTGGGCGTGCGCGCGATCAATGCGTTGCTGCCGATCGGTCGTGGCCAGCGTGTCGGCCTGTTCGCCGGTTCGGGCGTCGGCAAATCGACGCTGCTGGGCATGATGACCCGCTACACCGCTGCCGATGTGATCGTGGTCGGCCTGATCGGTGAGCGTGGCCGCGAAGTGCGCGATTTCGTCGAAAGCACGCTGGGCGAGGAAGGCCTGCGCCGCGCGGTGGTGGTGGCCAGCCCGGCCGACCGACCGCCGCTGGCTCGCCTGCACGGCGCCTACCGCGCAACCGCCATCGCCGAATGGTTCCGCGACCAGGGCTTGAACGTGCTGCTGCTGATGGATTCGCTGACCCGTTTCGCCCAGGCGCAGCGCGAGATCGGCCTGTCGGTGGGTGAACCGCCCACCACCCGCGGTTATCCGCCCTCGGTGTTCGCCAAGCTGCCGGCCCTGGTCGAACGCGCGGGCAACGGGGCCAAGGGCCGCGGTTCGATCACCGCGTTCTACACCGTGCTGACCGAAGGTGACGATCCGCAGGATCCGATCGCCGACGCCGCACGCGCCATCCTCGATGGCCACATCCTGCTCTCGCGCCGCGTGGCCGACAGCGGCCTGTACCCGGCCATCGACGTGGAATCGTCGGTCAGCCGCGTGGTCACCGAAATTGCCGACGAACCGTGGCGCCTGCGCATCCGCAAACTGAAGCGGCTGGTCTCGGCCTATTCGGCCAACCGCGACCTGATCGCCATCGGCGCCTACCAGCGCGGCAACGATGCGGCCACCGACGAAGCCCTGGAACGCTGGCCGGAAATCATGGAGTTCCTTGGCCAGGACGTGGCCAAGGCCGCAGATCTACCGCACAGCCAGGCGGCGTTGCAACGCCTGGTGGAACAAGAGAATGAGAGGCTGTCATGATCCAGTCCAAGCGCTTCGACCCGTTGCTGAAGCGGGCCCAGGAACACGAGGATGCCGTCGCCCGCGATCTGGCCGAACGCCAGACCGTGCTCGACACCCATCTTTCGCGGCTGGATGAGCTTCGGCGCTACGCCGAGGAATACGCGAACGCGCAGATGGCCGCCACCAGCCCGGCGCAGCTGTTGAACCGCCGTGCCTTCCTGGACCGGCTGGACAGCGCCGTGGAGCAGCAGCAGCAGACCGTCAACGGCAACCGTGAAAAAGTCGAAGCCGAGCGCGCGCGCCTGATCCTGGCCAGCCGTGACAAGGCCGTGCTGGAACAGTTGGCGGCCAGCTATCGCGCCCAGGAAAAGGTGGTGACCGACCGCCGCGACCAGCGCGAGATGGACGACATCGGCGCACGCCGTGCACGCCTGGCGCAGACCGAAGGCCAGGACGATGGCGAACAGGGAGGCCGGTCGTGATGCCTTCCGCGCTGAGCAGCAACCCCACTGCCCCCACCCCCGGCGGCAGTGGCAACGGCCCGGCCGCAGGCGGCTCGCGCAGCCCGGCCGGCAAGGATTTCGGGCAGATGCTGCAGGGCGGTTCCGCCTCTGCCGGCACCACCAGCTCCCCGGCAAAGCCCGGCGCCGGCAAAACCCCCACAACGGCAAGCACCAGTGGCTCCAGCCCCGATGGCGATGCCAGCAAGGCCGGCCCGGGCCCTGCCGACAAGGACCCGGCGCTGACCGACCCGACCTCGGCCACGCCCGCTGCACCGGCACCGCCTGCGGCCGCCGCCGACAAGGACACCCCTGCCAGCGCGGAGGATGCGCCCTGGCCGCCGCTGGGACTGGCCGGCCTGGTGCTGGCTGTGCCCACCGGCGTGGACCCCGCCCCGCTGCCGCCACCGGCCGCTGGGGGCGATGCCGAGGCCAGCGGATTGCCCGCAGGCACTGCAACGCTTCCGGCGACGGCGCTGGCAAACAGCGCATCCGCAGGCACCCCGGCAACGGCAGCCAACGCCCCGGCAGCACCTGCTGCCGGCGACGGCGAGACTGCCGACCTGCCCTTGCCCGAACTGATGAAGGGCACCACGGCACTGGATCGCGTCGACGACGCCGATGGCCTGCAGATCGGCGACCGCGCACCGCCTGCTCCGCTGCAACCGCCGCTGCCCGCTGCCCTGCAGGATCTGAAGGCCGCGCTGGCCAGCAACACCGTCTTCAACGGCGAGCCCACGCCGAAGCCGGTGCTGGGCGACGATGGCTTCGACCAGGCCATCGGCGCACGCGTGGGCTGGCTGGCCGACCAGAAGATCGGCCATGCCCATATCCGCCTCAACCCGGAAGATCTGGGACCGGTGGATGTGCGCCTGCAGATGAACGGCGACAAGGTCCATGCCAGCTTCAGCAGCCCGCATGTGGACGTGCGCCAGGCACTGGAAAGCAGCCTGCCGCGCCTGCGTGAACTGCTGGGTGAGCAGGGCTTCCAGTTGGCCCATGCCGATGTCGGCCACCAGCACAGTGGCGAAGGCAGCGCGGGCAGCCAGGGCGGCGGCAGCGCGCGCGGTGGTGACGGAGAACCGTCACTGGGCGACACCACGGTGTCGGCATCGCAGTTGATCCGCCAGCGCGGGCTGCTCGACGCCTACGCCTGACCGCGGTAGCGCCGGGCCATGCCCGGCGAGCGCCAGGCGCGCACATCTTCCGCCGGGCATTGCCTGGCGCTACCGATGCAGGCCTCCGACGGAATTCCGTCGCACCCCTCCCCGCCCGCTGCGGCACACCCCTTGCATATCCCGGTGAAGCAACCCTCAGGAGCTTCACCCCGTGGCCGCAGCCGCTGACAAAACCAAGAAGACCGCCGACAAGGACAAGACCGCCAAGCCGCGCAGTCCGATCCTGATCACCGCACTGGTCGCCGTGCTCGCCGCCGGTGCCGCCGGTGGCGGCGTCTGGTTCTTCACCCAGTCCAAGCACGACGACAAGACCGCCCCGGCGCCGAAGAAGACCGCTACCCCTGCCCCGGCCCAGTATTTCGCGCTGGAGCCGGCATTCGTGGTCAACCTCAACGGTTCGGTCGATGGCCCGCGCTACCTGCAGGTGGAAGTGCAGCTGATGACCCGTGACCCGGCCGCGCTGGAGGCGATCAAGACCCACGCCCCGGCCATCCGCGCGCGCCTGCTGATGCTGTTCTCGCAGGTCAGCCCGGACCAGATCGCCGATATCGCCGGCAAGCAGAAGCTGCAGGCCGATTCGCTGGCTGAAGTGCAGAAAGTGCTGAAGGCCGAGACCGGCAGCAACGGTGCCGACGACCTGCTTTTCACCAGTTTCGTGACCCAGTAAGGGCGCCCCGATGAATGACCTGCTGTCCCAGGATGAGATCGATGCCCTGTTGCATGGCGTGGACAGTGGCGCGGTCGAAACCGAGCCGGATGCCCCGACCGGCGAGGCGCGCTCCTACGATTTCGCCAGCCAGGACCGCATCATCCGCGGTCGCATGCCGACCCTGGAAATGGTCCACGAGCGCTTCGCACGCCTGTGGCGGATCGGCCTGTTCAACCTGATCCGGCGATCGGCCGAACTATCGGTGCGTGGCATCGAACTGATCAAGTTCAACGACTACATGCACTCGCTGTATGTGCCGACCAACCTGAACCTGATCCGTTTCAAGCCGCTGCGCGGCACCGGCCTGATCGTGTTCGAACCCACGCTGGTGTTCGCCATCGTCGACAACTTCTTCGGCGGTGACGGGCGCTACCCCACCCGCATCGAAGGCCGCGAGTTCACCGCCACCGAAATGCGGGTGATCCACCTGCTGCTGAAGCAGACCTTCGCCGATCTGCGCGAAGCATGGGCGCCGGTGATGGAAGTGGACTTCGAGTACATCAACTCGGAGATCAACCCGCACTTCGCCAACATCGTGACGCCGCGCGAGTACGTGGTGGTATGCCGCCTGCATGTCGAACTCGACGGTGGTGGCGGCGACATCCACGTGACGCTGCCGTACTCGATGCTCGAGCCGATCCGCGAGCTGCTCGACGCCGGCATCCAGAGCGACCGCAACGACCGCGATGAAAGCTGGGGCCGCACCCTGCGCGAACAGCTCAACGTGGCCGAAGTGACCCTGTCCAGCGTGCTGGCCAGCAAGCGCATGACCCTGCGCGACCTGACCCGGCTGAAGGTCGGCGACATCCTGCCGATCGATCTCAGCCCGCAGGTGCCGCTGTGCGTGGAGAACATCCCGGTGTTCACCGGCGAGTTCGGCGTCGCCAACGGCATGAACGCCGTAAAGATCACCGCTACCCATCCGCCGGGCACCCGCCCGCGCGTACCCGTCATCCAGGAAGACCCGCAATGAACGATATCGACGCCCTCGAACCGACCCCGGCCCAGTTCAGCAGCCTGCAGGCCGATGAGGCGACCGGCCCGGATTTGAACCTGGACGTGATCCTGGACGTACCGGTGACGCTGTCGCTGGAAGTCGGCCGTGCCCGCCTGCCGATCCGCAACCTGCTGCAGCTCAACCAGGGCTCGGTGGTGGAACTGGAGCGCGGCGCCGGTGAATCGCTGGATGTGTTCGTCAACGGCACCCTGATCGCACACGGCGAAGTGGTGGTGATCAACGACCGCTTCGGCGTGCGCCTGACCGACGTGGTCAGCCCGAGCGAGCGGATCCGGAGACTGCGTTGATCCTGCTGCTCGCCACCGCACAGGCCGCGGCGAAGACCTCGCCGCAGATCGGCCAGCATGCCGCCGCCGCACCCAGCCTGTTCGGTGCGGTGCTGGCCCTGCTGGCGGTGCTGGCCCTGGTCATCGGCCTGGGCTGGCTGCTCAAGCGCCTGCCCGGCAGCGGCTTCCGCCCGGCCGAAGGCATGAAGCTGGTGGCCAGCCTGAATGTCGGTGCCAAGGAGCGCGTGGTGGTGGTCGAAGTGAACGGCCAGCAGCTGCTGCTGGGCGTTACCGCTGGCGGCATCAACACCCTGCACACCCTGTCCGAACCACTGCCGCCGCCCGCGCCGGTACGCGTGCCGGACTTCAAGAACCTGCCGAATTTCGCCCAGCTGCTGCAGCAGCGGCTGCGCAAGGACCCCTGACATGCGTGTGACCCGTTCCCGTCTTGCCACCGTGATGCCGTGGCTGACCCTGATCGCCCTGTGCCTGCTGCCTGCGCTGGCGTTCGCCGCGCCGGGCGCGCCGACCACGCCGCTGCCGGACATCAACGTCGGCAAGATCGGCGGCGCGCCGGTCAGCCTGCCGCTGCAGACCCTGCTGCTGATGACGGCGATCACCCTGATCCCCTCGATGCTGCTGGTGCTGACTTCGTTCACCCGCATCATCATCGTGCTGGGCCTGCTGCGGCAGGCACTGGGCACCGGGCAGACGCCGTCCAACCAGGTGCTGCTGGGCCTGGCCCTGTTCCTCACCGCGATGATCATGCTGCCGACCTGGGACAAGGCCTGGAGCACCGGCATGGCGCCCTACCTCAACGGTGAGATCGACTTCCAGACCGCCTGGACGCTGACCACCACGCCGCTGCGTGCCTTCATGCTGGCGCAGATCCGCGAGACCGACCTGATGACCTTCGCCGGCATCGCCGGCCATGGCACCTACGCCAATCCCGATGCGATCCCGTTCCCGGTACTGGTCGCTTCGTTTGTCACCAGCGAACTGAAAACCGCCTTCGAGATCGGCTTCCTGATCTTCATTCCGTTCGTGATCATCGACCTGGTGGTGGCCAGCGTGCTGATGTCGATGGGCATGATGATGCTGTCGCCGATGCTGGTATCGGCACCGTTCAAGATCCTGCTGTTCGTGCTGGTCGATGGCTGGGTGCTGACCGTCGGCACGCTGGCGGCCAGCTTCAATCCTGCGTGATCGCAGGGGCCGCCGAGCATGGCTCGGCGCTACACACGCGCGGATGGGCATTGCCGGCCGCCGCATTGACCACCGCCGGGCACGGCCCGGCGCTACCGATGGAAAGACGATGTCTCCCGAACTTGCCTTGACCGAACTGCGTGGTGGCCTGATCACCGTGCTGTGGGTGGCTGGCCCGCTGCTGCTCACCGTACTGGTGGTCGGCGTCGTGGTGGGTGTGGTGCAGGCTGCGACCCAGCTCAACGAGCCGACCATTGCGTTCGTGGCCAAGGCCGCCGCGCTCACCGCCGTGCTGTTCGCGCTGGGCAGCCTGCTGATCGGCCACCTGGTCGAGTTCACCACGCTGCTGTTCCAGCGCATCCCGCATCTGATCGGCTAGACGGAAGCGCACGCTGATGGATGCCGCCACCCAGATGGCCGCCGATGGGCTGAACGCCTTCGGCATGATCGGCACCGTGCTGTGGACCATGCTGCGCATCGGTGCGGTGGCCATGGCCATGCCGATGATCGGTACCCGCGCGGTGCCTGCGCGCGTGCGCGTGGTGCTGGCCGGTACCCTGGCCATCGCGCTGGCGCCACTGCTGCCGCCGGTGCCGGACTGGACCGGTTTCGACGCCGCCACCGTACTGACCATCGCCCGCGAGCTGGCCATCGGCGTGGCCATCGGCTTCGTGCTGCGGCTGGTCTTCGAAGCCGGCGCACTGGCCGGCGAGCTGATCGCACAGGGTACCGGCCTGGCCTTCGCACAGATGAGTGACCCACTGCGGGGTGGCACCTCGGGTGTCATCGGGCAATGGTTCTACCTGCTGTTCGGGCTGCTGTTCTTCACCGCCAACGGCCATCTGGCGCTGATCTCGCTGGTGGTCGACAGCTACCGCGCGCTGCCCATCGGCGCGCCCCTGCCCGACCCGCACGCCTTCTTCAGCATCGCCCCCACCTTCCTGCTGACCGTGCTGCGCGGCGCGCTGACCCTGGCCATTCCGCTCACGGTGGCGATGCTGGCGGTCAACCTTGCCTTCGGTGTGCTGGCCCGCGCTGCGCCGGCGCTGAACCCGATCCAGCTGGGCCTGCCGGTCTCGCTGCTGCTGGGGCTGTTCCTGCTGACCCTGCTGGTCGGCGAGATGGGGCCACCGGTGCAGCGCTTGTTCGATGCCGCCTTCCAGGCCGCCGACGCGGTCACACACTGACCCGATCATCGCGTCCGTGCATGCGCCCGTTGTAGCGCCGAGCGCAGGCTAGGCGCTACAACGGCGGGATTTCACGTTTTGCCGCTTGCCGTCCCCCCCGGTGCCCGCGTTAGAGTGAATGGGCAGCGACCAGGGGGACGCTGCAACCGGCGGCCCAGGCCGCTTGCCTTACGCATGCCCCACCGTAGTTTTTCCGTTGACAGGCAGGTCCGGGAGACTGACGAATGCTGGTAGGCACGTACAACCCATGGTTGGTGGCCACCTCGCTGCTGGTTGCAGTGCTGGCGTCCTACACCGCACTGGCGATGGCCGGGCGCACGGTCACCGCGCCTGGAAAAGGCGCAACCTGGTGGTGGCGCCTGGGCGGTGGATTTGCGATGGGGCTGGGCATCTGGTCGATGCACTTCATCGGCATGCTCGCCTTCGACCTGCCCATTCCGCTGGGCTACGACCTGCCGATCACCCTGCTGTCGCTGGCCCTGGCGATCGGCTCATCGGTGTTCGCGCTGTGGCTGGTCTCGCTGCGCACCCTGCCGCACGGCCGCCTGGCCGGTGGCGCGCTGCTGATGGGCAGCGGCATCGCCGGCATGCATTACGTCGGCATGGCCGCCATGCGCATGCAGCCGGGCATCGACTATGACCCGGTGTGGCTGTTCCTGTCGCTGCTGGTGGCGGTGGCCGCCTCGTGGGTGGCGCTGTACGTGGCCTTCCGCCTGCGCGCGCAGCACACGCGCAGTGTCGACCGGCTGGCGGCTGCCGGCCTGCTCGGCCTGGCCATCGTCGGCATGCACTACACCGGCATGGCCGCCGCACGCTTTCCGGAAGGCAGTGTCTGCGGTGCGGCGGTGGGCGATGGCCTGCAGAACAACTGGCTGGCAATGCTGGTGGTGCTGCTGACCGTGGCGATCCTGGCGGTGGTGCTGGTGGTGTCCTGGCTCGACCAGCGGGTGGAAGCGCAGCTGCTGCGACTGCGCAACTCGCTGCTCAGCACCTCGCTCACCGATGCGCAGCAGGAACTGACCCAGGCCGCGTTGCACGACCCGCTCACCCGGCTGCCGAACCGGCTGCTGCTGCAGCGGCGCATCGTGCAGGCCCTGGCCGAAGCCGAACAGGGTGGCAGCCGCTTTGCGGTGATGTTCATGGACCTGGATGGCTTCAAGCAGGTCAATGATGCCTACGGCCACCAGGCCGGCGATGCGCTGCTGGTGGCGGTGGCCGAACGTACCCGGCAGCTGCTGCGCCCGCACGACCTGTTGGCGCGGCTGGGCGGCGATGAGTTCGTGCTGGTCGTGCGCATCGAGCAGGACGAAGACCTGCCCACGCTGGCCCGGCGCATCCTGCAG
Source organism: Stenotrophomonas sp. STEN046 (assembly GCF_056759755.1). Lineage (NCBI taxonomy): Bacteria > Pseudomonadati > Pseudomonadota > Gammaproteobacteria > Lysobacterales > Lysobacteraceae > Stenotrophomonas > Stenotrophomonas sp. STEN046. The sequence continues at coordinate 24,824 of NZ_JBRRDR010000001.1, read as the reverse complement.
GCGGTGGGCAGCGGCCCGCTGCTGCCGGACAACGAACTGCAGGTGACCGCCAGCATCGGCGTTGCGATCTGCCCCGACCACGCCGCCAGCGAACGCCAGCTGATGGCCTTCGCCGATGCCGCGATGTACCAGGCCAAGGAGTCCGGCCGCAACGCGTTCGTGCTGTTTGCCGACTGGATGAATGACAGTGCCGAGCAGCAGTTCCGCCTGCTGGCCGACCTGCGCCGGGCCATCGGCAGCGAACAGCTGTTCCTGCACTACCAGCCCAAGATCCGCGTTGCCACCCAGAAGGTGGCCGGGGCCGAAGCGCTGATCCGCTGGCGCCATCCCGAACATGGGCTGATCCCGCCGGACCGGTTCATCCGCCTGGCCGAACGCAGCGGCGCCATCAACGAAATCGGTCGCTGGGCGCTGGACCAGGCCTGCCAGCAGCTGCGCCGCTGGCACGACGCCGGGCATGACGGCTGGTCGATGTCGGTGAACCTGTCGCCGGTGCAGTTCAGCTCGCCACACCTGCTGCAGGACGTGCGCGAGGTGATCGAACGCTACAGCGTCGCCCCGCGCAACCTGGTGCTGGAGATCACCGAGAGCACGGTGATGCGCGATACCGATACCAGCCTGCGCCTGCTGCAGAGTTTTTCCGCGCTGGGCGTGGGCATCTCCATCGATGATTTCGGTACCGGCTACTCCAGCCTGCTGTACCTCAAGCGCCTGCCGGCCACTGAAATCAAGATCGACCACGCCTTCGTGCGCGACCTGGAGCACAGCGCCGAGGACGTGGTGATCGTATCGGCGATCGTGGCGCTGGGCCACGCGCTGGATATGGACATCGTGGCCGAGGGCGTGGAAACCGCCGCCCAGCGCGCCTATCTGGAACGCCTGGGCTGCGACTACCTGCAGGGCTTCCTGCTGGGCCGCCCGGTCGACGCTGCCCGCTTCATGCAGCTGCACGACCTGCCGCGGCCACGGGTGGAGCTGGCACAGAGCCCGCCGCCGGGCGATCCCGCCCGGTAGCGCCGGGCCATGCCCTGGCAGGTGCCAACCTTGGTTGGCACATCCCATCGGCGCCGGGAAACCCGCCGGCCGCCGTCACGGAACACTTCTTGCACGCGCCCTGGCATCTCCTGCCGTAGTGCCCGTGATGTCCGAGAACGAATCCGCCGGCGAAAAAACCGAACAACCGACAGAAAAACGCCTGCGCGATGCCCGTGAACAGGGCAACCTGCCGCGCTCGCGCGAGCTGGGCACGGCCGCCGTGTTCGGCGCCGGCGTGATCGCGGTGATGGCCACCAGCGGCTCGATGGCCAGCGGCGCGCGCGCCTGGATGAAGCAGGCCCTGAGCCCGCCACAGAGCCTGCGCCAGCACCCGCAGGAGCTGTTCGGCCACTTCGGCGACCTGCTGCTGCAGCTGATGTGGGTCATCACCCCGCTGGTGCTGGTGTGCCTGCTGGCCAGCTTCGTGGCACCGCTGGTGATGGGCGGCCTGCGCTGGTCGGCCAAGGCAATGATGCCCGACATCAACCGCATGAACCCGATGTCCGGCCTCAAGCGCCTGTACGGCGCCGAGGCCGTCGCCGAATTTGCCAAGTCACTGCTGCGCATCGCCTTCGTCGGCGTCGCCGCCGGCATGGTGGTCTGGACCGGCTTCAATACCCTGCGCGGCCTGATCCACCAGCCGCTGGAAACCGCCATCGGCGATGGCCTGGGCTTCACCCTGCGGCTGCTGCTGGCCACCGCCGGCGCCATGCTGGTGCTGGCCGCCATCGACGCGCCGTACCAGCGCTGGAACTGGATGCGCAAGCTGAAGATGACCCGCGAAGAACTGCGCCGGGAAATGAAGGAAAGCGAAGGCAGCCCGGAAGTGAAGGGTCGCATCCGCCAGCTGCAGCAGCAGATGGCCAACCGCCGGATGATGGAAGCGGTGCCGAGCGCCGACGTGGTGGTGGTCAACCCCACCCACTATGCGGTGGCACTGAAGTACGAAGGCGGCGCCATGAACGCCCCCACCGTGGTCGCCCTGGGCGTGGATGAAACCGCCCTGCGCATCCGTGAAGTGGCCGACGGCAACAAGGTCGCCATCGTCTCCGCCCCGCCTTTGGCACGCGCCTTGTATCGGGAAGGCCAACTCGGCAAGGAAATCCCCGTGAGACTGTATTCAGCCGTCGCCCAGGTCCTCTCTTACGTCTACCAGCTGCGCAGCTGGCGGACCGGCCCGATGCCGTCCGCGCCGCAGATCGCGGTGGATGAATTCGGCAACGGGGGTCGCCCATGAACGCGCAGACCTCCGGCTTCAACACCCGCCGCGCGCTGGAGATGATCCGCCAGGGCCTTGGCGCGCCGCTGATCGTGCTGGCCCTGCTGGCCATGGTCGTGGTGCCGCTGGCCGCGCCGGTGCTGGATGCACTGTTCACCTTCAACATCGCCATCTCGCTGATGGTGCTGCTGGCGGTGGTCTACGTGAAGCGCCCGCTGGACTTCACCATCTTCCCGATCGTGCTGCTGATCACCACCATGCTGCGGCTGGCGCTGAACGTGGCCTCCACCCGTGTCATCCTGCTCAACGGCCAGAACGGCCACGATGCAGCCGGCAAGGTCATCGCCGCCTTCGGCGAGTTCGTCATCGGCGGCAACTACGCGGTCGGCATCGTGGTGTTCGCGATCCTCACCATCATCAATTTCGTGGTCATCACCAAGGGTGCCGGCCGCGTCTCGGAAGTGACCGCACGCTTCATCCTCGACGCGATGCCCGGCAAGCAGATGGCGATCGACGCCGACCTCAACGCCGGTTTGCTGACGCGTGAAGAAGCCAAGCTGCGCCGCGAGGAGGTCCGCGAGGAAGCCGACTTCTACGGCGCGATGGACGGCGCCAGCAAGTTCATCCGCGGCGATGCCATCGCCGGCATCCTGATCCTGTTCATCAACATGCTCGGCGGCCTGGCCGTCGGCGTGCTGCAGCATGGCATGCCCTTCGGCGATGCTGCCGCCACCTACACCCTGCTGTCGATCGGTGACGGCCTGGTGGCGCAGCTGCCGGCGCTGCTGGTCTCCAGCGCGGTGGCCATGCTGGTCACCCGCGCCTCGCGTTCGCAGGACATGGCCCAGGCCATGAGTGGCCAGGTGTTCGGCCAGTACCGTGCGCTGGCCATCACCGCCGGCATCCTCGGCGTGGTCGGCCTGGTGCCGGGCATGCCCAACGTCGCTTTCCTGACGCTGGCCGTGATCCTCGGCTTCATCGCCTGGAAGGTGTACCGCAAGGGCCAGGCACCGGCCGCCGATGCCGGCGCCAGCAACAATGATGCCGCCGCGCTCAACGCGCTGGGCCGCCCCGCCGCGCCGGCGCCGACCGCCGAACTGAGCTGGGACGAACTGCGCCCGGTCGATCCGTTGGGCCTGGAGGTCGGCTATCGACTGATTTCGCTGGTGGACAGCAACCAGGGCGGCGAGCTGATGGCGCGCATCAAGGGCGTGCGCCGCAAGCTGACCCAGGATGTCGGCTTCCTGATTCCCTCGGTGCATATCCGCGACAACCTGGAACTGCCGGCCAACGGCTACCGCGTGCTGGTGCATGGGGTGCCGGTGGCCACCGCCGAGATCCACCCGGACCGCGAACTGGCGCTGGACCCCGGCAGCGCGCTGGGCCCGCTGGAGGGCATTGCCGGCAAGGACCCCGCCTTCGGCCTGGATGCCACCTGGATCCAGCCGCACCAGCGCGCCCAGGCCGAGACCATGGGTTACACCGTGGTCGACCCGGCCACCGTGGTGGCGACCCACCTTTCGCACCTGATCCGCGAACACGCCCCGGAACTGCTCGGCCACGAGGAAGTGCAGCACCTGCTGGCCAACCTGGCCAAGAGCGCACCCAAGCTCGTCGAAGATCTGACACCGAAGGCATTGCCGCTGTCGGCGGTGGTGCGTGTGCTGCAGAACCTGCTGATCGAACGCATTCCGATCCGCCAGCTGCGCAAGATCGCCGAAGCGCTGGTGGAACACGCCCCGCACAGCCAGGACCCGGCCGTGCTGACCGCCGCCGTGCGCACCGCACTGGGCCGCTTCATCGTGCAGGAGATCGCCGGAATGTCGGCGGAGCTGCCGGTGTTCACCCTCAACCCGCAATTGGAACGTGTCTTGCAGGAGTCCACGCAGGGCAACGGCGCCGCGCTGGAACCCGGACTCGCTGAGCGACTGCACCAGAGCCTGGCCGAATGTGTCAGCAAGCAGGAAGCCAAGAATGAGCCGGCGGTCGTGCTGGTGCCGGGCCCGGTACGTTCCGCGCTGGCCCGCCTGGTCCGCCACAGCGTTCCGTCGCTGTCGGTCCTGGCCTACAGCGAGGTGCCGGAAGACAAGCGTCTGAAGCTGGTTGGAACGATCAGCTGACGCCGGCGTCCGATGCGCCAGAAAACAGACACCACTTACACACCGCAGCAACAGACAGATTCCAAGGGGAACCCGAACCGTGCAGACCACCGACCATCCGCGTTCTCCGACCGCCACTCCGCCGACTTCGTCCCGTGACCACAGCATGAAAATCAAACGATTCGTCGCCGCCGACATGCGCTCGGCCATGAACCTGGTGCGCAAGGAACATGGTCCTGACGCCGTGATCCTGTCCAACCGCCGGATCGAGGAAGGCATCGAGATCGTGGCCGCCGCCAACTACGATGAAAGCGCGGTGCAGCGCGCCCTTGAAGCATCGCGCCGCGAGGTGGCCCCGCCGCCGCCGCCGAAGCCGCGCACCGCCGCCGATGCGGTGATTGCCGCGGTCACCCGCCGTCGCAGCAGCAGCCCGTCACCGGAACCGGTGGCCGCTACCACCTCGGCCGTTGCGGCCCTGGCCCGCGCCGCCGTCGGCGCTACCGGCCGCACCCTGGACAGCGCCGACGAGATCGTGCCGACTCGTGGCAGCACCGGCTTCGCCGCCACCCTGGCGCGCGCCGCCGTCAATGAATCGACGCTGCCGGAACAGATCTTCGCTCCCTTCGCCGAAGCCATCGTGGCACCGCCGGCCGCGGCTCCGGCGCCGCCGGCGGCGCCAAGCAACCGCGCGCGCTTCCAGATCGATCCGCCGCTGGAAGACCCGGCCCCGGCCCCGGCCATCTCGCCGCCGCCGTTGCCGGTCGCCGCAGCACCGGTCATGTCGCACCACGAAGACGAGCCGGCACCGGTTGCCGTGCAGCCGCAGGACCTTGCACCGGCACCGCTGCCTGCGCTGGCACCGGCGCCCGCACTGACCCTGGTGGCCCAGGACGACGCCGAGATCCGCCACCTGCGCCAGGAAGTGGCCGGCATGCGCCAGGTGATCGAGCGCGAGATGAACCGCTTCACCGATGAGCGCCTGCGTGGCTGCCCGGTGCGCGCCACCGCGCTGGACCTGATGGATGAGTACGGCTTCGACGCCGGCATCGCCCGCGACGTGGCCATGCAGATTCCGCTGGAAACCGAAGCCCATCGCGGCCGCGGCCTGATGCTGGGGCTGATCTCGCGCAAGCTGCCGATTGCCCCGGTCGACCCGATGGAGGAAGGCGGGGTGATCGCCCTGGTCGGCCCCACCGGCGCCGGCAAGACCACCACCATCGCCAAGCTGGCCTCGCGCTTCGCCGAAGCCCATGCGGCCCGTGACGTGGCCCTGGTCACCACCGATACCCTGCGCATCGGCGCCCGCGAACAGTTGTACGGCTACGGCCGCCAGCTTGGCATTGCGGTGCACGAAGCCAACAGCGGCACCGACCTGGACCAGCTGCTGGAACGCCTGAAGGACTACAAGCTGGTGCTGATCGACACCGCCGGCCTGGGCCCACGCGACCGTGCACTGGCCGCCCAGCTGCAGTGGCTGCGTGCCGCCCGCCAGGTCCGCACCCTGCTGGTGCTGCCGGCCAACACCAGCTTCGGCGACATGGACGAGGTGGTGCGCCGCTTCGGCGCGGCCAACCTGCAGGGCCTGGTGCTGAGCAAGCTGGACGAGACCGGCCGCTTCGGCAACGCCCTTTCCGTAGCCGTGGACCACAAGCTGCCGATCACCTGGGTGACCGATGGCCAGGACGTTCCCGACGACCTGCACCGGGCCAGTGCGGCCAATCTTGTACTTCGCCTTGAAGATTTGCGCCGCGCGGCCGATATGCCCTGCAACCCGGAGTTGAACCATGCCGTCGCGTGAGTACGCCAAGCTGACCACCACCTTCCCGCTGACGGCGACCCGCAGCGAGCCGCTCGGCCCTGTGCGCACCATTGCCGTGACCGGCGGCAAGGGCGGCGTGGGCAAGACCAACGTGTCGGCCAACCTGGCCGTGGCGCTGGCCGGCATGGGCAAGCGCACGCTGCTGCTGGACGCCGACCTGGGCCTGGCCAACATCGACGTGATCCTGGGCCTGAACCCGACCAATACCCTGGCTGACCTGGTCGCCGGCCGCTGCAGCCTGGACGATGTGATCATCGAAGGCCCCAACGGCGTGCTGGTGGTGCCGGCCGCATCCGGCCGCCGGCACATGGCCGAGCTGGCCCCGGCCGAGCACGTGGGCCTGGTCAACGTGTTCTCCGAGCTGGAACGCGAGCTGGACATCATGGTGGTGGACACCGCAGCCGGCATCAACGATGGCGTGCTGACCTTCTGCCAGGCCGCGCAGGACACCGTGGTGGTGGTCTGCGATGAGCCGGCCTCGATCACCGATGCCTACGCACTGATCAAGGTGCTGTCGCGCGAACGTGGCGTGGACCGCATCCAGGTGGTGGCCAACATGGTGCGCGACCCCAACGAAGGCCGCGTGCTGTACGAGAAGCTGACCCGGGTCTGCGAGAAGTTCCTGGCCGATGTCTCGCTGAACTACCTGGGCTGCGTGCCGCAGGACGATTGGCTGCGCCTGTCGGTGCAGCGCCAGCAGCCGGTGGTGAAGGCCTACCCGTCCAGCCCGTCGGCGCTGGCGATCACCGAGATCGCCCGCCGGACCGCACGCTGGCAGGCACCGACCGAACCGCGCGGTGGCGTCGAATTCTTCCTCGAGCGCATCATCAAGCAGCGTGGGGTGGCCGCATGAAAGGCGCCGCTCAATACAGGGAAGTCCAGCGCACTGCGGCCAATGAAGTCATTGCCCAGCACTCGGACCTGGTGCGGCGCATCGCCCATCACCTGGCCGCCCGCCTGCCGGCGAGCGTGGAAGTGGATGACCTGATCCAGGCCGGCATGATGGGCCTGATCGAGGCCTCGCGCAGCTACGACGCCGACCAGGGTGCATCGTTTGAAACCTACGCCTCGATCCGCATCCGTGGCTCGATGATCGATGAGATCCGCCGCGGCGACTGGGTGCCGCGTTCGGTGCACCGCCGCGCCCGCGACGCCGCCGCCACCATCCGCCGCCTGGAACAGAGTACCGGCCGTGCCGCCAGCGCCACCGAAGTGGCCGCTGCAATGGAAATGCCGCTGCCCGAATACCTGCGGCTGATGGAGGACGCCTCGCGCGGCCAGGTGCTGAGCCTGGAATCACGCATCGAAGACCAGGGCGAACTGGACACCATCGCCCAGGGCGGGCCGACCCCGCAGCAGGTGCTGGAGCGCGGTGAATTCGGCCGCGAACTGGGCAATGCCATCGGCCTGCTGCCCGAGCGCGAACAGCTGGTGCTTTCGCTCTACTACGAGCAGGAACTGAACCTGAAAGAGATCGGCGCGGTGCTCGGGGTGAGCGAGTCACGCGTCTGCCAGATCCACGGCCAGGCCGTGCTGCGCCTGCGCGGCCGCCTGAAGGTCTTCGAAGCCGCCGATGCCGGCCTTGAACAATGAACATGATCGGGGCGGCCGACGCCGGCCCCGAGAGCTGATCAACAAAGGAACTCTGCTTTGAACAAGAACATGCGCATCCTGATCGTCGACGACTTCTCGACCATGCGTCGTATCGTCAAGAACCTGCTGGGCGATCTGGGCTTCACCAATACCGCTGAAGCCGAGGACGGGCATGCCGCGCTGTCGTTGCTGCAGAGCCAGCCGTTCGACTTCGTGGTCACCGACTGGAACATGCCGGTGATGACCGGCATCGAGCTGCTGAAGGCGATCCGTGCCGATGCCAAGCTGAAGACCCTGCCGGTGCTGATGGTCACGGCCGAAGCCAAGCGCGAGCAGATCATCGAAGCGGCGCAGAACGGCGTGAACGGGTACATCATCAAGCCGTTCACCGCGCAGACGCTGGAAGAGAAGCTGGGCAAGATCTTCGAACGCCTGGCGGCCAGCGCCTGATGGACACTACGGTCGACAAGAGCGCCCTCGCCCTGCGCCTGCAGGAAGCCCTGGATGCACTGGAATCGGGCGACGAAGCCGCCTGGCGCCAGCGCATCGATGGCCTGGTGGCATTGCGCACGCAGCCGATGATGAGCGGCCTTTCGCGGCTGGCGCGCGAACTGGGGCAGGCGCTGGGTGAACTGCCGACCGTGCCTGATGAAGCCGGCGAGCTGGATGACGCCTGCGCGCGCCTGGACCACGTGGTGGCCATGACCGAGCAGGCCACCCACCGCACCCTGGACCTGGCCGAAGAGTGCCGCAACCTGACCGAGCAGCTGCGTGCCGATGGCCTGCAGCCGGGCCAGGACGCGCAGCTCGACCGCATCCGCCACAACCTTACCGAGATCGCCCTGACCCAGAGCTACCAGGACCTGACCGGCCAGATCATCCGTCGCGTGGTCGGCATCGTCCGTCGCGTGCACGAAGGCTTTGGCGCGCTCGGCCTGCCGCCGGAACAGCATCGCACCGACCCGGAACTTGCCGGGCCGGCACTGAAGGGACTTGACCGCCACGCGGTCTCGCAGAACGACGCCGACGACCTGTTGTCGGATCTGGGGCTGTAAGCATGGGCGCGGTAGCCGACGACATCACTGCCGATTTCATCATCGAGGCCCAGGAAATCCTGGATCGCCTGGGCGAACAGCTGGTGTCGCTGGAACAGGCACCGCAGGACAACGAACAGCTCAACGCGGTGTTCCGTGGCTACCACACGCTGAAAGGCGGCGCGGGCTTCCTGGGCATCACCGCGATGGTCGAGCTGTGCCACGCCGCCGAGGAAGCTCTGGGCGCCGCACGGGCCGGCCAGGCCGTGCTGCAGGCACATCACTTCGATGCCGCCCAGCAATCGCTGGACTACCTGCAGTCGATGCTCGATGCGGTGTCCTCCGGTACCGAACCGGGCTTTGCACCGCCCGAGCTGGTCGCACAGTTCGATGTGCACGGTGGCGCTGCCACCGCAGCGTCGGCCGTGGCCACGCCGGCAGGCGCCGGCGGCGACCTGATCACCGATGATGAGTTCGAGGCACTGCTGGACCAGCTGCACGGCGGCAAGGCCCCGACCACCATCGCAGCGACGGCGAAGAAAGCCGACGACATGATCAGCGAGGACGAGTTCGAAGCCCTGCTCGACCAGCTGCATGGCGGCGCCGTGCCGGGCGCGCAACCGATCGCTGCTGCCGTTGCTGCTCCGGCAGCGCGTCCGGCGCCGGCAGCGCTGCCGGCACCGGCGGCCAGCAAGCCGGCAGCCAACAAGCCGGTTGCCGAAGCCGAACACACCGTGCGCGTGGACACCAAGCGCCTGGATGCCATCGTCAACCTGATCGGCGAACTGGTGCTGTCACGAAACCGGCTGAAGACCCTGCGTACACGCCTGCGTGACGAAGAGCTGGATCGTGCCGTGTCCACTCTGGACATCGCCACCGCACGGCTGCAATCGGCGGTGATGCGCACGCGCATGCAGCCGGTCGGCAAGGTGTTCTCGCGCTTCCCCAAGGTGGCCCGCGATGTCGCGCGCTCGCTGAAGAAGGAAGTGGACCTTGAGCTGATCGGCGCCGAGACCGAGCTGGACCGCAACTTGGTCGAAGCGCTGGCCGATCCGCTGGTGCACCTGGTGCGCAACGCCATCGATCACGGCGTGGAAATGCCCGACCTGCGCGAAGCGCAGGGCAAGCCGCGGATGGGCCACGTGCGCCTGTCGGCGCAGCAGGAAGGCGACTACGTCAGCATCGAGGTGCAGGACGACGGCGCCGGCATCGATCCGGAAAAGCTGCGCGCCAAGGCACGCGAGAAGGGCCTGATCGACCCGGAAGCCGCCGCCCGCCTGAGCAGCGAGGAATGCCTGCACCTGGTGTTCCTGCCTGGCTTCTCGACCAAGCAGCAGGTCACCGACATTTCCGGCCGTGGCGTCGGCATGGACGTGGTGCAGTCGCGCATCCGCGAACTCAGCGGGCAGATCCAGATCCAGTCGGAACTGGGCCGTGGCAGCCGCTTCATGATCCGCGTGCCGTTGACGCTGGCGATCCTGCCGACCCTGCTGGTACAGGCCGGCGAGGATGTCTACGCGCTGCCGCTGGCGCGCGTGATGGAAGTACTGCATGCGCCGCGTACCTCGCTGGGCTGGTTCGACGGTCGCGCCGTACTCGATCGCCGCTCGCACACCCTGCCGCTGGTCGACCTGCGGCAATGGCTGGATGTGACGCCCGCCGCCTCGCCGCTGCTGACCATCGTCGTACTGCAGGCCGGCGAAACCCGCTTCGGCCTGGTGGTGGACCAGGTGCGCGGCCGCGAGGAAGTGGTCATCAAACCACTGCCCAAGGCATTGCGCGGCCTGCGCGGTTATGCCGGTGCAACCTTGATCGGCGATGGTCGCATGGCGCTGATCCTGGATGTGGACGGGTTGCGCTGAACCCCACCGGGCACGACCCGGCGCAACCGGAAACGGCCCCGCAGGGTAGCGCCGGGCCATGCCCGGCGACCCGAAAACTGTGACTACCGTCTGTACACAACCTCCCGGTGTCTCAAGTCCCATTCACACAAGCCGATACCGGACCCATGGATAGACTCAGCCTCATTGGACTTTTCCTCGCCCTGGCCTCACTGGTCGGCGGCAGCATCCTCAAGGGCGCCGGCCTGGCGTCGTTGTGGTCGCCTGCGGCGTTTGTAATCGTCATCGTCGGTACCATCGCCGCCATCCTGCTGCACACCTCGCCGGCCGTGTTCAAGCACGCCTTCAAGATCGTGCGCTGGGTGGTGCGCCCGCCGCACAGCGACCGCCGCGAACTGATCCAGCAGATCGTGGAGTGGAGCAACATCGCCCGCCGCCAGGGCCTGCTGGGCCTGGAAGCACAGGTGGAAGCGCAGCAGGACCCGTTCCTGCGCAAGGGCCTGCAGCTGCTGGTGGACGGCGTCGAACCGGAATCGATCCGGCACATGCTGGAAATCGAACTGGGCAGCCAGGAGCACCAGGACCAGGCCGGGGCCAAGGTGTTCGAGGCGATGGGCATCTACGCACCCACGCTGGGCATCATCGGCGCCGTGCTCGGCCTGATCGCGGTGATGAAGAACCTCGCCGACCCGAGCAAGCTCGGCCACGGCATCGCTGCCGCGTTCACCGCCACCATCTACGGCATCGCCTCGGCCAACCTGCTGTTCCTGCCGATCGCCGCCAAGCTCAAGAGTGTGATCTCGCACAACACCCGCGACCGCGAGATGGTCATCGAAGGCCTGATCTCGATCGCCCAGGGCGAGAACCCGCGCAACATCGAAACCAACCTCTCCGGCTTCCTGCACTGACATGGCCCGCCGCAAGCACCACGAAGAGCACGCCAACCACGAAGCATGGGCCATTCCCTATGCCGACCTGATGACGCTGCTGCTCGCCTTCTTCGTGGTCATGTACGCGATCTCCTCGGTCAACGAGGGCAAGTACCGGATCATGGCCGATGCCCTCACCGATGCCTTCGGCGGCGCACCGCGCACCATCAACCCGGTGCAGGTCGGCAACAAGCAGGTGCAGGGTGGCGGCTGGGACAGCCCGTCGGTGATCAAGTCCGGCACCAAGATCGGCCCGTCGGCGCCGGCGCCTTCGCACGACCCCACCCTGCTGCCGTCGATGGCCTCGCAGATGCGCATGCCGGTGTCGGTGCACAACCAGGAACAGATCGCGCGCGCCGAGCGCCAGCTCAACAGCATCGCCGACCGCCTGACCGCCGCGCTGGCGCCACTGATCGACCGCGGCATGATCAGCGTGCGCCGCACCGAACTGTGGATCGAGGTCGAAATCAACAGCGACATCCTGTTCCCCACCGGCTCGGCCGCGCTCGATGTACATGCGCGTGACACCCTGGCCAGCCTGGCCGGCGTGCTGCGCGATGTGCCCAACAGCGTGCGCGTGGAAGGCCACACCGACAACATCCCGATCGCCACCGCCACCTTCCCTTCCAACTGGGAACTGTCGGCCGGCCGCGCCGCCAGCGTGGTCCATCTGTTCGCCGACCAGGGCGTGCAGCCCTCGCGACTGGCCATGGTCGGCTACGGCCAGTTCCGCCCGCGCGAGGAAAACGACAGCGCGCAGGGTCGCAACCGCAACCGCCGGGTGATGGTCATCATCCTGGCCGACACCAGCCATTCGGTCGATCCGCTGGGCGAGCGCCTGAATGCCGCCACCGGTGCCGCCACAGGCAACGACGCCGGCAACCCCAGCCGCGCGCCGACGCAAGCCTCGGCGGCATCGCCGGCACGTACCACCCCCACACCCCCCATCGCACCGGTGCAGTTGCCGCCGGTGCCGGCTGGCAGCCGCGTCGGCGCCGCCGTTCCCCCGGCAATGAAGGAGTAATCCGATGCGCATCTGGGCAGTCGCCAACCAGAAGGGCGGAGTCGGCAAGACCACCACCACCCTCGCCCTCGGTCGCGGCCTGGCCGCGCTCGGCCACCGCGTGCTGCTGATCGATCTCGATCCGCACGCCTCGCTCACCCGCGCCTTCGGCGTGCCGATCGAACCGGCACCGGCCGGCGTGCTGGAACTGTTCGGCGCGCCACCGGCCGACCTGGCCACGCTCAGCCATGCCAGCAACATTTCCGGGCTGGACTACGTGTGCGCGCAGGCCTCGCTGGCCACGCTGGAACGGCGCAGCGCCAACCAGCCCGGTCTCGGCCTGGCACTGCAGAACGCGATGGCGCGCCACCAGGGCCAGCACGACTACATCCTGCTGGACTGTGCGCCCACCCTCGGGCTGCTGATGATCAATGCACTTGCCGCCGCTGATCGCCTGATCATTCCCACCCAGGCCGAGCCGCTGGCCCTGCACGGGCTGGATGGCATGGTCCGCACCGGCGAAATGGTCGAGCGCTCGCGCCGTCGCCCGCTGCCGATCTCGATCCTGCCCACCCTGTTCGACCGCCGCACCCGCACCGGCAACGAGTCGCTGCGCGCGATGCAGGACCGTCACGCCAGCCGGGTCTGGGAAGACGCCATCCCGATCGATACGCGCATCAGCAATGCCGCCGGCCTGACCCTGCCGAGCATCGGCGAGGACTACCCGGGCCGGGGCCTGGCTGCGTACCGGCGTGCACTGAACTGGATCCTCGGCGAAGACGCACGTGCGCTGGAGCAGGCTGCATGAACACCACCGGCCTGCTGGACGACTATCTGGACCAGCTGCTTGGCGACGCCATCGCCGCAGCACCGGCCATCGAACAGGAACCGGTCGCTGCCTCTGGTAGCGCCGGGCCATGCCCGGCGGACGCAGCACCCGAATCCGAACGCGAACCCACCTGGGACGATCTCCCGGCCGAGGTCGTCTACGAAACCGGCGCAGTCGCTGCCACCCCGGCCAGCGACGACGCCGCACTCGAAGCCGCCTTCGACGCGGCCACCGGTCGCGCCGGGCCATGCCCGGCGGACACAGCACCCGAATCCGAGCGCGAACCCACCTGGGACGATCTCCCGGCCGAGGTCGTCTACGAAACCGATGTGGTCGCTCCCGTCGCGGCCGCCCCTGCGGCGCCGGAACCGACCTGGGACGACCTGCCGGACGAGGTCATCTACGAAACCGACGCGGCCGACAGCCTGGCGCACACCGACAGCCCCGGGCTGCAGGCAGCCTTCCAGGCCGCCGCCGACGGTGAGGAGGTTCCTGCGATCGCCACTCCCGCCGCAGCCGTCGCCCCCGCACGCCCCGCCCCCGCGCCGATGGCCGCGATGGCCCCGATGTCACGCGCGCCCGTGGCACCGCCGCCGCGCGTGGCCGTCGACGCACCGGCCAGCAATCGCCCCGGCACCTGGCAGGAACTGCAGGCACAGGCACATCAGCCTGCCAGCAGCCCGCACCCGCAGAACCGCCGCGCCGGTGAGCGCGCCTCGCGCTGGTTGCGCCTGCGCTGCGGTACCCAGGCCTACGCCCTGGAGCTGCTGAAGGTGCAGGAAGTGGTGCTGCCGGTTCCGCTGCTGCCACTGCGCGGCACTGCCCCGGAAATGCTCGGCATCATGAACCTGCGCGGCCAGGTGGTGCCGGTGATGGACCTGGGCCTGCACCTGGGCGCCGCCTCGGCCGAGGACGATGCCCAGACCCGTATCGTGGTACTGGAAGAGAACGGCGAGACCCTGGGCCTGCGCGTGTCGGCGGTGGAAGACGTCGCCAACCTCACCGATTCGCAGATAGAGCCGCCCGATACCGCCCGCATCTGCCAGATCTCCAACGAACTGTTCCGCGGCGTTGCCCGCATCAGCCAACGCCCGATGATCCTGCTCGACGCCAGTCACCTGCTGGGCTGAGCAGGAAACGGCAGGGCGTCGGCGCTCCGCGCCGATTCCAAACCGTCCGTCAACCCCCGGCAGCAACGGCCACCGGGCAGTGGGGACGGCAGCTGCTGATTCGCAGAATCGGCTCCTTCCGTCCCCGAAAAGCCCCGCTTCGGCGCTCCGCGCCGATTCCTCCCCTAAAGAACCCCCCGCCGGTGCCGTTATGAATGTCGGAACCGTTTGTCCGGAGCAACGATGAGCACTGTCGAACTGGGTGAGGATCTCGGCATCGAGAGCAGCACCGAGCTCAAGAACCGCCTTTCGCCACTTGTGGCGGAAGCAGCCGAACTGACCCTGGATGCAAGCCAGGTCGGTCGCATCCATACCGCGAGCATGCAGGTGCTGTGTGCCTTCGTGCAGGCCCGCCGCGAGGCAGGCCTGGGCACCGGCTTCCACGGTTGCACTGCAACCTTCCGTGACGCTGCACGCCTGTTGGGCGTCACCCAGGCCCTGGGCCTGGACGTACCCCATGACAACCTGAAATCTGTGGAGAACGCTGCATGAGCGCACGTATCTTGGTGGTGGACGATTCGGCGTCGATGCGCCAGATGGTTTCCTTCGCCCTCACCTCGGCCGGTTTTGCCGTCGAAGAAGCTGAAGACGGCGCGGTCGCGCTCGGTCGTGCCAAGGGCCAGCGCTTCAATGCGGTGGTGACCGACGTCAACATGCCGAACATGGACGGCATCGCGCTGATCCGCGAACTGCGCCAGCTGCCCGACTACAAGTTCACGCCGATGCTGATGCTGACCACCGAGTCGGCCGCGGACAAGAAGTCCGAAGGCAAGGCCGCCGGTGCCACCGGCTGGCTGGTGAAGCCGTTCAATCCCGAACAGCTGGTCGCCACCGTGCAGAAAGTGCTGGGCTGATCGCCCCGCACTGCTCCCCCTCTTCGCTTCCGGATCGCCACTGCCATGAGCATGGACCTGCAACGCTTCCACGCCACCTTCTTCGAGGAGAGCCGCGAAGGCCTCGACGCCATGGAGGCCGGCCTGCTGGCCCTGGAATCGGGGCAACAGGACGCGGAGATCATCAACTCGGTGTTCCGCGCCGCCCATTCCATCAAAGGCGGCGCCGGCACCTTCGGCTTCGATGCCATCGCCGGCCTGACCCACGTGCTGGAGACGCTGCTGGATGAGCTGCGCGCCGGCAAGCGCGCACTGGAAGGCAACGCGGTCGACGCGATGCTGTCCTCGGTGGACGTGCTGCGCGCCCTGCTGCGCGAGGCCGAGCACGGCCAGGTCGCCGACCCTGCCGCCGTTGCGGCGGTGAAGGCACGCCTGGAAGCGGTGCTCTCCGGCCAGGCCGCCGCGACCCCGGCGCCTGCAGCGGCCAAGGTCGATGACACCCCGGAAGCGTGGCAGATCGGCTTCACCCCGGCGCCGTCGCTGTTCATGAGCGGCAACGACCCGCTGCGCATCATCCGCGAGCTGGAACACCTGGGCTCGCTGCAGGTGGCAGCACGCATCGACCGCCTGCCCGGTTTCGCCCAGCTGGACCCGCTGGAAGCCCATCTGGCATGGGACCTCGGCCTGGTCGGCAAGGTGCCGCGCAGCAAGATCGAAGACACCTTCGCCTGGGTGCTGGACGACTGCGAACTGGACATCCGTCCGGCCGCGCCGCCGAGCCTTGCCACCCAGGCGCCGGTTGCGGCCGCCGCAGCGCCGGCTCCTGCAGCCGCTGCCGCGCCCGCTGCCAGCAGCGGCGCCAGCCAGGAGGCGGAAACCTCCATCCGCGTCAGCGTCGACAAGGTCGATGCACTGATCAACCTGGTCGGTGAACTGGTCATCACCCAGGCCATGCTCAAGCAGGTTTCGCATGCGCTGGATCCGGTGCATGCCGAGAGCCTGTTCGCCGGCCTGGATCTGCTGGAACGCAACACCCGCGATCTGCAGGAGGCTGTCATCGGCGTGCGCATGCTGCCGGTGGACGCCGTGTTCCGCCGCTTCCCGCGCCTGGTCCGCGACCTGTCCGGCCGCCTCGGCAAGCACGTGCGCCTGCGCACCATCGGCGAAGGCACCGAGCTGGACAAGGGCCTGATCGAGAAGATCGCCGATCCGCTGGTGCACCTGGTGCGCAACTCCATCGACCACGGCCTGGAAATGCCGGACGTGCGTCGCGATGCAGGCAAGGACGAGACCGGCACCATCACCCTGGCGGCCTCGCACCAGGGCGGCCACATCGTCATCGAAGTCAGCGACGACGGCCGTGGCCTGAACCGCGAAAAGATCCTCGCCAAGGCCCATGAGCGGGGCCTGGCGGTGCCGGACAACCCGACCGATTCGCAGGTCTGGGACCTGATCTTCCAGCCTGGCTTCTCCACCGCCGATGCCGTCACCGATCTGTCCGGCCGCGGCGTGGGCATGGACGTGGTCCGCCGCAACATCCAGGCGCTGGGTGGCGAGGTGCAGATTGAAAGCGGCTTGGGCACCGGCACCCGCACGCTGATCCGCCTGCCACTGACCTTGGCCATCCTCGACGGCATGACCGTGGCGGTGGCCGGTGAAACCCTGATCCTGCCGTTGGCCTACGTGCTTGAGGCACTGCAGCCGCAGGCCGAGGACATCCGCAGCATGGCCGGCGAAGGCCGCGTACTGCGCGTGCGTGGCGAGTACCTGCCGATCCTGTCGCTCAGCGAGTACTACGGCTATGGCCAGCGCGAACCCGGCAGCGAATCGCTGGTGGTGGTGGTCGAAGGGGATGGCCAGAAGATCGCGCTGGAAGTGGACGAACTGGTCGGCCAGCAGCAGGTTGTGGTGAAGAACATCGAGAACAACTACCGTCGCATCGGTGGCGTGTCCGGTGCCACCATCCTCGGCGATGGCCGCGTCGCACTGATCGTCGACATCGGCGGCCTGGTGCGCTCGCTGCGGATGCCGCAGGCCGCCTGAACCGGCCGGCATTGCCGTCAACGACCGCCGCCCTCCGGGGCGGCGGTTTTCGTTTGCACGCCAACACAAGCGCAGCGCCGCCGCCTGCCCGACGGTACGGCACGCAGGATGCGTGACCTCCATCGCAGGCGCAGTTTCCACTGCAACCATCGATCAACGCGAAAGCCCCTACGCCGCAAGGCTTTCGGGCGTTCTGCCCTACGCTGGCGAATGTGACATCCGTCCATAAAGTACGGCGCAGCTGCGCCGCTATCTCGGATTGACGGCAGTCACCGAACCCCCACCGGGCCGACCGTTCCCTCCTGCAACGACCTTTTGCCCGCGGCGTCGCCGCCGGCATTCTGCCCACCTTGGAGCACCCTGCATGAAGTGGTTCCACGATCTGCCCATCGCCCGCAAGCTGGCTGTGGGATTCACCCTGACCACCCTGATGACCGTCGTACTGGGCGCCTTCGCCCTGGTCCGCCTGTCCGAGGCCAACGCGCAGCTGAGCGCGATGGCCGCCAACGATATTCCGTCGGTGCAGTATCTCGGCGAAGTGCGTTCGCAGCTGGGTGAATTCCGCACCTACGAACTGGCCCAGCTGAGCATGCTGGACCAGCCGGAAAAGGTGGCCGACTACAACAAGCGCATGAACGACACCGCCACCGTCGTCCGCGAACAGCTGGCGGCCTATGCCAAGCTGCCGGCCGGGGCCAAGGAACGCGAGCTCTACCAGGCCGTGCAGACCGACATCGACGGCTACTTCGCCGCCAATGCCAAGCTGCGCGAAGCCGCCACCGCCGGTGACGGCGTGGTTGCACGGCAGATTTCCGACGACCAGTCGCGTCCGCTGCGCCGCAAGGCATTCGAAGACCTCAAGGCACTGGGCGCTTACAGCAGCTCGCTGATGCAGGGCAAGATCGACGATGCCAATGCCACCCATCGCAACAGCATGCTGGCGATCATCGCCGCCATCGTGTTGCTGGTGGTGGTTGCCGCAACGCTGGCCGTGGTCATTTCGCGCGCGGTGGTCGGTCCGCTGGGCAAGGCCGTGCAGGCCATCCAGGCCGTCGCCCGCGGCGACCTGAGCGTCACCACCCAGAGCACCGGCAAGGATGAAGCCGGCCGCATGCTGGCCGCCACCGCCGAAATGACCGCGATGCTGCGTCGCTTCTCCGAGCAGACCCAGCTGATGGCGCAGATGCATGCCGGCCCGGATATCAGCCATCGCATTCCCGAAGATTTCCCGGGCGTGTACGGCCAGCTGGCCGGCGGCATCAACACGGTCATCTTCGAACACCTCGATTCGATCCGTGATGCCATCGATGTGCTCAACCAGTACGCCACCGGCAACCTCGCACCCGACGCGCGCCGCCTGCCGGGCAGCCGCGCGATCCTGCACGAGTCGATGGATGCGGCCAAGGCCAGCCTGCTGGCCATCAACACGCAGATCCAGCAGTTGGCCTCGGCTGCTGCCGCCGGTGATTTCAGCCAGCGCGGCGACGCGCAGCGCTTCGATCACGATTTCCGCGTGATGATCGAGCAGCTCAACAGCATGATGCAGGTGGCAGATGGCAACCTCGGCCAGCTCTCGCAGCTGCTGCAGGCGATCGCCGCAGGCGACCTCACCGCACGCATGGACGGCCAGTTCCACGGCGTGTTCGCCCGCATGCGCGACGATGCCAACACCACCGTCGCCCAGCTGACCCAGATCGTCAGCCAGATCCAGGCCAGCACCTCCAGCATCACCCTGGCCGCCGGTGAAATCGCATCGGGCAACAGCGACCTGTCGCGCCGCACCGAACAGCAGGCCGCCAACCTGGAAGAAACCGCCGCCTCGATGGAGGAGCTCACCTCCACCGTGCGCCAGAACGCCGAACACGCCCGCCAGGCCAACCAGCTCGCCATCGGCGCGCACGGTGTGGCCTCGCAGGGCGGTGAAGTGGTCGGCCAGGTGGTCAGCACCATGTCCGCCATCGAAGCCTCGTCGAAGAAGATCGCCGAGATCATCTCGGTCATCGACGGCATCGCGTTCCAGACCAACATCCTGGCACTCAATGCCGCGGTGGAAGCCGCACGCGCCGGTGAACAGGGCCGTGGTTTCGCCGTCGTGGCCAGCGAAGTGCGCACCCTCGCCCAGCGTTCGGCTGCTGCAGCCAAGGAAATCAAGGGCCTGATCGATGAATCGGTCGGCAAGGTCGCCGAAGGCTCCACCCTGGTCCACCAGGCCGGCAGCACCATGGGCGAGATCGTCGCCTCGGTGCAGCGCGTGACCGACATCATGGCCGAAATCTCGGCGGCCTCGCAGGAACAGAGTGCCGGCATCGAGCAGGTCAACCAGACCGTGGTGCAGATGGACGAAACCACCCAGCAGAACGCCGCGCTGGTGGAAGAAGCCACCGCCGCTGCGCGCGCCATGGAAGACCAGGCCGCACAGCTGGGCGAAGCGGTTGCCCGCTTCCGCCTTGCCGCACCCAGCCTGGGCAGCGCCGCCCCGCGTGCCACCCAGGCTGTCGCAGGCAGTGCACCGCGCAAGGCGACCGCAAGCGCCGCTGTGGCGCCGGCGCCGGCACGCGCCCGCAAGGCGATCCCGCAACCTGCTCTGGCCGGCGACGGCGACTGGCAGGAGTTCTGATGGCAGCAACGGGGTGGCCTCGCGCCACCCCGTTGCGAGTCAGACCGGCGCCGTGGTTCAACCGGTGCACCGGTAATCTCGAGCACGCTCGGCACTACATAATTCCGCCCCACGGCCGATACTTCTTTCGAGCCACGTGCCCACACGCGTCGGCGCCCGCCCCTGACCCAAGATTCCATGTCCGACGGCCACGACACTGCACCGCCCGAAGTCCATGCGGCCGACGCCGCCGACGATCGCTTCCTGGTCCGCAATCCGCGCCAGGTGCGGCAGCTGCTGCGCTCACTGATCGACCAGCGATCGTTGATCAACGCCCACATCGACGGCCGCGACCGCTCCTTCCCCACCGCCCTGCTTGAACTGGACGAGGACGACGACGTCCTGCTGCTCGATGGCAGCCCACAGGAAGCCTCCAACCGCGCCGCCGAACAGGCCGACCACCTGCTCTGCTTCGCCCAGCTGGAACGGGTGCTGGTGCGGTTCCGCCTGCAGGATCTGCAGCGCGTGGACAACGACGGCCATGTCGCCTTCCGCGCGCCATTGCCCGAAGAGCTCGTGCACCTGCAGCGTCGCGAGCTGTATCGACTGGAAACCCCCATCACCGATTCGCCGCAGCTGCTGCTGCCGCCGGGCGAGGCCCAGGCCGAGGCCCTGTCGATGCGGGTGGTGGATATCAGCGGTGGCGGCCTGGCCGTGACCGTGCCCACCGACTGCGCGATCTTCAGCCTGCAGCAACGCTACCGCGCGCAGCTGTCGATGCCCGATGGCCCGGACCTGCCGATCCAGCTGGTGGTCTGCAACCTGCTGCCGCAGCGTCTGCCGAACGGCACCGAGGTCAAGCGCGTGGGCATGCGTTTCGACGATCTGCCCCGCGGCGGCGACAGCGCCATCCAACGCTACATCTTCCGCATCGACCGCCAGCGCAAGGCACGCAAGAACGGCGACATGTAAGGCGGTTCCGGCGTGCCCCGGTAGCGCCGGGCCATGCCCGGCGAACGTCCCGGCACCACCAGACCTCTAAAGTCCCCCACCACGGGGCCGATATCGAGCCTGACACCGGCACTTCCGGCAGAACCAGGACCCCTCGATGAACGACAAGAACAGCTCCGCCGCCGGCGCCGATGGCGAATTCCTCAGCTTCACCCTCGGTGCCGAGCACTACGGCGTGGACATCCTCAAGGTGCAGGAAATCCGCGGCTACGACGCGGTCACCCGCGTGCCCGACGCTCCGGACTACATCAAGGGCGTGATCAACCTGCGCGGCACCATCGTGCCGGTCATCGACCTGCGCCTGAAGCTGCGCCTGGAAGACGCCCGCTACGACGCCTTCACCGTGATGATCGTGCTCAACGTCGAAGACCGCGTGGTCGGCATCGTGGTCGACAGCGTCTCCGATGTCATCCCGCTGTCGGCCGATCAGATCCGCCCGACCCCCGAATTCGGCGCCGCCGTCGATACCCGCTTCATTTCCGGCATCGGCACCCATGACGACCGCATGCTGATCCTGCTGGACATCGAAACCCTGCTCGACAGCGCCGACATGGGCCAGGCCACCGTCGTCGAAGACGCTGCGGCCTGAACAACGGACTTTCTTCACGTTTCTGTTACGCGACCCTTCAGTTCCCTCCATCCACGCCGATAGGGGGACAGAAGCCGGTCGCGCAGGAGCGCGCAGCACCGGATCCACTGTCACCATCCCCGGAGAATCACCCCGATGAAGTCCCTGCTTGCGTTCGTTTCGGCCGCTGTCCTGGCCACCACCGCTTCCTCCGCTTTCGCACAGTCGGCCGAGATGATTCCGCCGGAGATGGCACCGCGTGCAGTCGGCAAGGACGGCATGGTCTGCGGCAAGGTTGAGAAGGCCCGCTTCGCAGAAGGTTCCGAAGGCCAGCCGACCTTCCTGTACATGGGCGGCGCCTTCCCGCGCCACACCTTCTCGGCACGCATCGCCGGCGAAAACCGTGGCAAGTTCTCCTTCCCGCTGGAAACCCTGGAAGGCAAGACCGTCTGCGTGATCGGCAAGATCCAGCGCGATGCCTCGCGCGCGGAAATCGAAGTCAGCTCGCCGTCCAGCCTGAAGCTGGCCAACATCAAGTAATCCGCTGTCCGTCAGACCACGCCGGCCCACGTGCCGGCGTGGCTGTTGCAACCGGGCCGCGTGCCCGGCCGCGTCTGCCTTAGGAGATCGCAACGCCCATGCCGTGGATCAACAACCTGAAACTGATGCCGAAGCTCATGCTGACCTTCGGTGTCCTCTTGCTGGTGATGCTGCTGCAGGGCATCGTCGCCTACCGTGGCCTGCATTCGCTGAACAACGTCACCACCGAGCTGGCCGGTTCGCGCATGGAGAGCATCCGCCTGGCCGGTGAGATGCGCGGCATGCTCGGCGAGTACCGCAACAGTGCCTACCAGCAGCTGATCCGCGCCAGCGACGACGTCAAGGCCGACGCCCGCAAGCAGGCTGTCGAGCTGCGCACCAGCATGGACAAGTCGATCAAGGACTACCCCAAGCTGGTCGACAACGATCAGCAGAAGAAGCTGTTCGACACCTTCGCCAAGGACTGGAAGGAGGCGCTGGCGTCCTACGACAGCGTCACCGAAATGCTGGAGCTGGACCTGCCTGACGATGCGATCGATACCTTCGTCGGCGAGACCCGCACCAAGCACCGCAAGGCCGGCGCCGCGCTTGAAGCGCTGATCGCCGAAGACAACCGCCTCGCCCGCGCCTCGCGCGACGAAGCCGCCACCACCTACTCCGCCTCGGCCGTGCTGACCGTGGTCGCCCTGCTCGGCGGCGCCGCCCTCGGCCTGGTGCTGGTGTGGCTGTTTGCCCGCGCCCTGGTGGGCAGCGTGCGTGGCGCCGTCTCGGTGGCCAACGATGTTGCCGGTGGCAAGCTGGATGGCCATATCGATGTCAGCCGCCAGGATGAAGTGGGCGAACTGATGCAGGCCATGCAGCGCATGCAGCGCGACCTGCGCGAGCGCACCGAGACCGACCAGGCCATCGCCCGCGAGAACCTGCGTATCCGCACCGCACTGGACTACAGCTCCACCGGTGTCTACCTGACCGACCCCAGCAACACCATTGTCTACAGCAACCGCGCCCTGCAGCAGACCCTGGCCCAGTACCAGGACGAGCTGCGCCGTGACCTGCCGGACTTCGATGCGCACGCCTCGCTGGTCGGCAAGCCGGTCACCGTGCTCGAGCATCGCGGCGAGATGGACCACACCCTGCTGGCCAACCTCAAGCAGCACGGCGTCGCCCGGCGTCCGATGCAGTACGGCGATGCCCAGTTCGCGCAGGTCGTGTCGACCATCCGCAACGAAGAAGGCGACACCGTCGGCTACGTGGTGGAATGGCGCGACCGCACCCAGGAAGCCCAGGTAGAAGCAGAAGTGGCACGGGTGATCGCCCAGGCCGCCGCCGGCGACCTGTCCGGCCGCATCGACGCCAACGACAAGGAAGGCTTCTTCCTACAGCTGGCGCAGCAGATCAACGGCCTGCTGGACGCCAACTCCGGCAGCATCGAGCAGATCTCCGGCCTGCTGGCAGCGCTGTCGCAGGGTGACCTGACCGTGCGCATGCATGGCGATTACCAGGGCGTGTTCGCCCGCATGCGTGACGATGCCAACGCTACCGCCGCGCAGCTCAGCGAGATCGTCACCCGCATCAAGCAGTCCAGCCGCGCGATCAGTTCGGCTGCCGGCGAAATCGCATCGGGCAACAGCGACCTGTCGCGCCGCACCGAACAGCAGGCTGCCAACCTGGAAGAAACCGCCGCCTCGATGGAGGAACTGACCTCCACCGTGCGCCAGAACGCCGAACACGCCCGCCAGGCCAACCAGCTCGCCATCGGCGCGCACGGTGTAGCCTCGCAGGGCGGTGAAGTGGTCGGCCAGGTGGTCACCACCATGTCGGCCATCCAGGCCTCGTCGAAGAAGATTTCGGAGATCATCTCGGTCATCGACGGCATCGCCTTCCAGACCAACATCCTGGCACTGAACGCTGCGGTGGAAGCCGCACGTGCCGGCGAACAGGGCCGTGGCTTTGCCGTGGTCGCCAGCGAAGTGCGCACCCTCGCCCAGCGCTCGGCCGCAGCCGCCAAGGAGATCAAGGGCCTGATCGATGATTCGGTCGGCAAGGTCAACGACGGTTCGGCACTGGTGCACAAGGCCGGCGCCACCATGGGCGAGATCGTCGCCTCGGTGCAGCGCGTCACCGACATCATGTCCGAGATCTCCGCTGCCTCGCAGGAACAGAGCGCCGGCATCGAGCAGGTCAACCAGACCGTGGTGCAGATGGACGAAACCACCCAGCAGAACGCCGCGCTGGTGGAAGAAGCCACCGCCGCCGCGCGTGCCATGGAAGAACAGGCCGGCCACCTCAGCGAAGCGGTGTCGATCTTCGTGGTCGACGAGGCCGAGGTCGTGGCTGCCCCGCGCGCCGCAGCCCCGGCTCCGCGTGCAGTGGCACAGGCCGCCCCGGCACCGGCAGCACCGCCGGCACGTCGCAGCAACGGCGGCCGGCCGATGGCCACCGAACTGGCCGATGGTGACTGGCAGGAATTCTGATGCCTGCCTGACCTGACGCACGAGAACGCCCTGGCCCTGCGCTGGGGCGTTTTCGTTTACGGGGTATCTGGATATCCAGCCAACGGCGACGCCCCTCGGGGTGGTCGGTCGAAAAGCTTGCCTGCTGAGGGTTGGCCCGGGGTGGGGGGGGGGGTGGGGGGGGGCGGGGGGAAATAAAATTTGTGGGGG